>JAQTOM010000021.1:14977-25991 GCA_028713345.1 Gallionellaceae bacterium
TCACCCACAACATGCAGCAGGCCGCGCGCGTATCGGACTACACCGCCTACATGTACATCGGCGACCTGATCGAATTCGGCGACACCAGCACGGTATTCACCAACCCCAAGCGCAAGGAAACAGAAGATTACATCACTGGCAGGTTCGGATAACCTGCCAGTGATGTAACGGTGGAGGCTAATGCGCAAAGCGCGTTATGCCGGAGCCACTACACTACAGGCCAACTTTCTAGAAACCGCAGCCGCAAAACCACCAATGTGATTGGGCAACCATCAGGTTTACTGAATTAGATTTTTGCCATGGTCCGCAGGTAGCGATTCCACGCACGGCTGAGGTTAATCAGCAACAGCATGGCGGCCAGCAACAGTACGCAGCCCGCCGCATAGACCCACGGCCAGGGCCATATCGCGCTGGCGAGCAGGAGCGGCAGGCTGGCGAGGTGGATGCGCCAGTGCCAGCGTGCCGGGCGGTCGGGGATGATGTCTTTCATGTTGGGCACTTGCTTGCTGGGCAGCTTGCCTTGCAGGTGGAACCAGATCAGGAATGGCACGATCTTGTACATCATGCCTTGTATCACCGACAGCACAAATCCGACGATGAACAACATGCCCAGCGCCAGCGCATAGAACGTGCTGTTGGCCAGTGCGGCGCTAACCTGCCCGGCAAGCCACAGCACGACTGCCGCGAGCAGGCTGAACAGGCCGACGCGCCAGAATTCCATGGTGATGTCCGGCACGCGCCGCCGCCGCTTATACTGCAACTGCAGCGTGACGACGGCAAAAGTGGACAGGCATATTGCCAATCCGCACGCGGCGATGAAAGCCAGCACGCTGGCGGCAGGCTCCGGCAGCAGCAGATGGCACGACCAGAACAGCACCAGCGCAAATAGCGCACCGCCCAGCCAGCGCGTGACAACGCGCGAATACGGCGCTGTAAGCTGGAACATCGGCACCACCTGATAGGCTATCCCGATCACCAGCAAGGTCGTCCAGCCCAGCAGCCCCCAGCTCACATGCAGCGCGGCAAACGGCAGCATGGGTAAATTCAGCAGGTTGCTTATGCCCGCAGCCAGCAGCATTCCCAACCCGACCGTGACAGCCAGCGCGGCCAGCGCCAGCAGCATGGCATATATGCTGGCATTGCGCCCCGGCGCGCGCGCGAGGCTGTAAACGGCAATGCCCAGAAATGCCGCAAAGGCAAAAGCAAGCGCCGGGATGGCGAGCTTAACCAGCGCTGCCATGGTGAAATATAACCCGCTGCCCAGCAGCACCGCGCCGGCGAGCAGCGGCAGATGAATGGTCCAGGCCACCAGGCGCGGATTGGGCACGGGCGAGCCGGCGAGCACCGGCAGCAATTGCAGCATGGCGCCATTCATCACCATGCTCATGCAGCCCAAAGTAAGCAGGTGGGTGATGCCGAGCAGAGCGGGCGTCCAGCGCGATTCCAGCGCTGCCGGGCCTGCCGCCAGCAGGGCGAGTGCGGCAAGCAACAGGAACAGCGGCGCGCTGAGGAAGAAGCGGAACGGCACCGTGATCGGCGGCGCTTGTTCCAGTGACAGGCTGGCCATGCTCATGGCCAGATCAGGACTTCGTAGTTGTCATCGGCCAATTGCGTGGTGCGGTACGTGAAGCCGCGCTCGCGCAATATGGCGTAGAGGGGAAAGGGTTCGCGGTGATGCAGCATGCGCAACTGTTCGCCCGGCTTGAGCGCAGCAAGAGCAGCGAGCGCCTGTTGCAGCGGCTCCGGCGGTTCGAGATCGCGCACATCCAGTTCACGCACGCCGACTGCGGGGTCTGCCGTCATGGCGCGCGCGTTACTGCATTTTTTCCATTTGCTTGAGGATCTTATCGCTGTCTTTTAGGCTGCGATCCGCCATCGGGTAGAGCATCTGCTCTTCCTTCATGTTGTGCTGCTGCATCAGCACCAGCAGGGTTTCCATCAAACCGGCGCAGGCATGCGTATCTTCCGCATTGAGCGCTGCCTCTATATCCTCAAACAGCCCGCGCATCTGCCCGTGCTCCATGCGCATGATGCGGGTAGGCCCGGACATGTACATGCCGGTAGCTTCCTCGATGGCGGGAAACATGATGTTCTCTTCCATGGTCAGATGGTGCACCATCGCCTGGTGAAACGCGTTAAACCCGGCCACGGTGGCAGCCAGGTCATTCTTTGCGGCGGCGGCTTCCGCCTCGGCAAACAGGTTATCGCAGCGCTGGTGGTCTGCGGACATGTAATCAGTAATGGCTTGCATATTAACGTCCTTGTTGGTAAGCGGAATTATTGCCGGGTGAGTGTAATCAGCGCGGGGTCGTCAAAGTGATCAACCAGGATGCGCTTCACCCTGTCCTGCCACAGTGCCGCAAAAGCGGCCTGATCCCCTGCGCGGGCGCTGCGGGTGAGCAGGCCTTGCAGCAGCAGGTGCGTGTCCCCATCGGGCGGCACTTGCTCCGCATGATAGTCCGTTTCCACTGCCGCATCCTGGTCAAGCCGCTCAAAGCGAATCATTCCTGCAATATCGGCATTGAACGACAGCAGCCCGTTGCGCCTGAATTTTCCTGCCAGACCCTTGAAACCGCCGTCCCCGGCAGCGCCGGTGATCTGGCTGACCACATTGGCGATGACGCCGGTCACCCCGCTGCCCTGGTCATCGCGGAACGCCACGCGGATATTGCCGCGCACGGGCACATCCTCGCCATACAGCGCCTCCAGCGCCTTGAACGTCATCAGGTAGGCGCCGGCTACCGTGGGGCAGGAATGCCCCGCCAGTTTTACGGCATCGCGGAAACCATATTCCAGCAGGCCATCCGTGCTTGCCCCCAGCAACTCTGCCAGCGGGTCGTACAGCGTAATCGTGTTTACTGAATCATAAAAGGCGGGATACGGCATCTGTGGGTTCCCGCGTTATTGGCACACGAAATCGATCACGATCTGGCCGGGTTCGCGCACCACATACCGGATGGCAACCTGGTCGCCATAGCGCTGCTGCAACTGGGCCAGCAGGGGCAGCGGATCATGATCGTTCACGAAGCGCATGGTTTCGCCGCTGTTCAATGCGTCCAGCGCGCCGAAAATGGCCGCGTGGCGGAAACGCTTGGCGATGCCGCGCGCGTCGAAAGGATAGAGGGCATCGGCTTGCAGATGTTTATGGGGCATGGTGAACTCCTATTGGATGGATGATCGGGTGATGCCAAGAAGGGAAATTATAATATAGTGCATTTTAAATGCAAGTTTAAACGGCGCATCATATTTTGCGAATAATGTTTGTGCCTCTTGTGGTTTGGGGAGGGCTGATGGGTTTGCTCGGCGGCATGTCATAAAGCACCGCATCGGCCAGGGTGTATTTGTTCATCGCCTTGAAGAAACCCATCTGCGCTTCCCTGAATATCGCTTTCAAGCCGCATGAAGGAGCGATGACGCAACAGTTATTGGCCGCATCGAAGCATTCGGCAATATCGAAATTGGGTTCCGTGGTGCGCACCACATCGCCCAACAGTATCTTTGACGGTGGGCGGGACAGCGTCATGCCGCCGTTCCTGCCGCGCGTAGTCAAGATAAATCCCTTGGTGGCAAGGTTGTGAATAACCTTGACCAGGTGGTTGCGCGAAATATCGTGGTATTCGGCGATCTCGGAAACGGTCGCCATCTCTTCGTTCTTTTGGGCCAGATAGATCAAAACCCGCAAGGAATAATCAGTGTACTGGGTAAGCTGCATATCGTTGAGACTGTAAAAAACTCAAAGTAAAAAGGCACTTGCCACGAACATAAACCAACTCTTAATGTGCACCTGAATTGGATGCCTTCATTTCAGGGAAAGCCACACTTTATTAAAATCATACTCCCACCCCAGCTTGGCTTAAAGCCTTTTGCAATGCCGCAAGTTTTTCCGGCGGAAGCTGTCGAGCGCGGTCCGCGCAGGGAAAAGGGCGGCTCATGCCGCCCTTCCGCCTCATCAAGCCGTAGGTTAATGGTGGCCGTGAGATTCAGCGGCCTTGCCGGACAGCGCCTGCTGCACCTTGACCGCATCGGTCTCGCCGTTTATGTTGATAATGTTGAGCCTGCCTGCACCTTGCTTCATGTCGTCGGCAAAGTCGTATACCGCGCCCACTACCAGCAGGTGGCCCTCTTTCACTTTATCGGCAAATTCCTTAACTGCTGAGGCAACCTGGTTATTCACGTTGGTTTTTACGCCATCAATGTTGGCGACTCCCTTGCCGATCTTGATGGTGTCCAGTTCGCGCTTGATGGCGGGTTCCAGGCTGGAATAATCGCCGCTGGCCGCCTTGATGGCACCGCAGGATGAGTGGCCAATAACCAACAACATCGAGGAATTCAGGTGGTTTACGCCATACTCCACCGAACCCAGGGTGGTTGACAACTGGTTGCCAATATTGCGCACCATGAACAGGTCACCTTCCGGTGTCTTGTCCAGCATGTTGGTATGCACGCGCGAGTCGGAGCAGGCGACCACGGTTGCGCGCGGATGCTGGCCTTTATTCAGGTCCTGGAAAAATGCAGTGCCATGCATGCCAGCGTAGGCAGCCTGATCGGCCTGAATTTCTTTAATAAAAGTTTGTGCAACCGCGACATCACCATGCTCGTGCTCATGCGGATCCAGAGCAAATGCAGGTGCTGCGAGAAAGGCTGCTGCCAACACGAATGCTAACTGCTTTTTCATCAATAATCTCCCTGAGCTTGATTTTATTTATCTTGATTTTATTTATATTTAGGCCGCGCAACCAAAGTGCGGCCGTGAAGTGTAGCAAAGTTCTGCCATGAATGTCACATAAGAATGACGTCGTACTGCTCCTGGCTGTACTGGCTCTCCACCTGCAGCGACACCGGCTTGCCGATGAAATCGGAAAGCTGCGCCAGGCTTTGCGATTCATCGTCGAGGAACAGGTCGATAACTTTTTGCGAGGCCAGGATGCGGTACTCGCGCGCATTGAACTGGCGCGCCTCGCGCACGATTTCGCGCAGGATTTCGTAGCACACGGTCTGCGCGGTCTTTACCTCGCCTCGCCCCTGGCAGGTGGGGCAGGATTCGCACAGCACATGCGCCAGGCTTTCGCGCGTGCGCTTGCGCGTCATTTCAACCAGGCCCAGCGCGGAAAAACCATTCACCGTGATGCGCGTGCGGTCGCGCGCCAGCGCTTTCCTGAATTCCTCCAGCACGGCGTTGCGATGCTCGGGCGAGTCCATGTCTATGAAGTCGCAGATGATGATGCCGCCGAGGTTGCGCAGGCGCAACTGGCGTGCGATGACGTGCGTGGCTTCCAGATTGGTCTTGAAAATGGTGTCGTCGAAATTGCGCCCCCCGACAAAGCCGCCGGTATTCACGTCAACAGTGGTGAGCGCCTCGGTCTGGTCGATGATGAGGTAGCCGCCCGATTTCAGGTTCACGCGGCTCGACAACGCATGCTCGATCTCCTCTTCCACGCCGTACAGGTCAAATAGCGGACGTTCTCCGGTGTAGTGCCCCAGCCGTTGCATTGCGCCCGACGCATAGTCCTGCGCAAAAGATGCCATGCGCAGATAGGTTTCGCGCGAATCCACCAGAATGCGTGTCGTGTCCTCGTTGACGAAATCGCGCAGCACACGCAGGCTGATGTCGAGGTCCTGGTAAATCAGCGAGGGGGCAGGCGATATTTTTGCCTGTTCCTGCAACCTGCTCCACAGCTTGTCGAGATATTCGATATCGGCGCTGAAATCCTTGTCTGACGCGGCTTCCGCCATGGTGCGGATGATGTAGCCGCCGTGGCCGCCTGGCAGCAGCTGCTGCAGCTTGCCGCGCAGCAGTTCGCGTTCGGCTTCGCTCTCGATACGCTGCGATACGCCTATATGCGATTCTTGCGGCAGGTACACCAGCAGGCGCCCTGCAATGCTGATCTGCGTGGATAATCTGGCGCCCTTGCTGCCGATGGAATCCTTGATAACCTGCACCAGCAGATTTTGCCCGTCATGCAACATTTTCTCGATGGGTTTGGTGTCGCCGTTGTAGCGGTTTTCCCATATATCGGCAACATGCAAGAACGCGGAGCGCTCCAGGCCGATGTCGATGAAGGCTGACTGCATGCCCGGCAGTACGCGTTTCACGCGCCCGACATAGACGTTTCCCACCATGCCCATATGGCTGCCGCGTTCGACATGCAATTCCTGCACCACTCCTTGTTGCATCACTGCGACACGGGTTTCCTGCGGCGTAACGTTGATGAGGATTTCGTCGCTCATAGTACGGGGTATCCGAATGTTCGCAGTAACTCGGCGGTCTCGAACAGGGGCAAGCCCATCACGCCGGAATAGCTGCCCTCGATGCGCTCCACAAACGCGCCCGCATGGCCCTGAATGCCGTAAGCGCCGGCTTTGTCATGCCACTCGTTGGTAAGCAGGTAACGGTGGATTCGTTCTTCGTCCAACACGGCGAAAGTGACCGCCGTGGTGCTCAGGCGAATTTCAATGCGCTCCCCGAAGGCAACCGCCACCGCGCTCAACACCTGGTGCCGGCGCCCGGAAAGCTGGCGCAGCATGGCGGCAGCCTCTTCGCGGTCGCGCGGCTTGCCGATGATCTTGCCATTCAGGATAACGCTGGTGTCGGCGGCCAGCGCCGGAAAGGTGGGCAGGTTGCGGAGCCACAGCCCGTTCCATCCGGCATTCGCCTTGGCCTCACACACCCGAGTCACATAGGTTTCAGGGGACTCATCCGCATGCGGCGTTTCGTCCACATCCACCGTGCGGCGCGGATCCGATCTCAGCAGCAACATTTCAAAATTAACCCCGATCTGTTTGAGCAGCTCGCGCCGGCGCGGGCTTTGCGAGGCAAGGTAAATGCGTGGCTGGATAATCATGGCAGTAAGGATACCTTAAAAAAATTCATATTTCGCCCAAATGCAAGGCGCGAAAAGATTTTTGAAGCGCAGCATATTTGAATATATGTAAGCAAAAAAATCTTTGAGCAACACAGCAGTTGGGATGAAATATGGATTTTTATTCGCGGTGGTAGGGATGATTGTGCAACAGACTGTACGCCCGATACAACTGTTCGGCCAGCAATACGCGCGCCATGCCGTGCGGCAGCGTCATGGACGACAACGCCAGCAACTGCTGTGCGCTGTTTTTTACCGGCTCGTGCAGTCCATCCGCGCCGCCGATGATGAAAGCCACGTCGCTCCCGCCGCGCATCCAGTCCTGCATCTGCCGCGCCAGTTGTTTGGTGGTCAGATGCGCGCCGCGCTCATCGAGCGCAATGCGCAGCGCACCCTGCGGCAGGGTGGCAAGAATGCGCTGCGCTTCCGCCTCCATGATCTGCGGAACACTCTTGCCTGTAGTGCGCGGCTCCGGCTTGATTTCCACCAGCTCGATCTTCGCCTCGCGCGGCATGCGCTTGGCGTATTCGTTGAAGCCCGCGCTGATCCAGTCCGGCATCTTGTTGCCGACGGCGATGACGAGCAGTTTCATGTTTCAGGCAGCCGCACGCGGCAGGTGCTTCATGTTCCACAATTCTTCCAGGTTGTAATAGGCGCGCACCGCAGGCTGCATGATATGCACCACCACCTCGCCGAGATCGACCAGCACCCACTCGCCGCTTCCTTCGCCTTCCATACCCAGCACCTCTTCGCCGCGCAACTTGAGCTGCTTCTCCACATTGTCGGCCAGCGCCCTGGTCTGGCGCGGCGAGTTGGCGCTGGCGATCACCATGCGTTCGAACAGCGGGCTGAGCTTGCTGGTGTCGAGCACAGTAATATCGGTGGCCTTGATGTCTTCCAGCGCCGCCACTACGGCCCGGGTTTTTTCTTCAATTGTCAGCATGGGGTATATAAGTTATGTGATTGGATGTAATCGGCCACCACGTCCGGCAGCAGGTAGTGGATGTCTTTTTTCTCGGCGCAACGCCGGCGAATATCGGTGGCGGAAATTTCCAGGGCGGGCATATTTACCACCACAATCGCCCCGGCAGGCGCATCATGCAATGCACGCGGAGCAGGGGCAAGACGTGCCCGATATGCATCGCGCAAGGCCGCATCGGCTTCGTTTATCGCATTGCCTAACGGACGTCCGGCGCGTTGCATGACCACGATGTGCGCCAGTTCAAACAGTTTTTTCCACTCATGCCAGGTGTGCAGCAACAGGAAAGCGTCGCCGCCCATCAGCAGGCACAGCGGTCGTTGCATGCCCATTTCAACGCGTAGCGCGGTGAGCGTATCCACCGTGTAACAGGGGCCGGCGCGCCGTATTTCGCGTTCATCCAGCACGAATGCGGGGTTGCCTTGCAGCGCCAGCCTGACCATGTTCAAACGATACGGCGCACCGGCATGCGGCGCGTTGCGATGCGGCGGTGAGCCGCAGGGAATGAAATGCACGGCGTCCAGATTGCACTGCTCCAACGCTTCCTGCGCAAAGCGCAGATGTCCGAAATGAATGGGATCGAAGGTGCCGCCGAGAATGCCGATGGGTGCAATGCTCACTATGCCAGAAATCGGAAAATTGTTGACTGGTTATGATTTTCCCATGCACGCCACGAACAGACAACAGGTTTCGTACAGCATGTGGCGAGCCAAGCAAGCAGTTTTCCGGTAAACTTGCGCTATGCATCCGCCAGAGCTGGCCCGAATACGGGTGCTGGCGGGCAGCAACAAAACCATCGTATCTAAAACAATATCTAATGTTTGAATTATCCCAAAATGAAAAAAAATGAAATCAATATCACCGTTACGCTAGACGACAATAACGTGCCCGAAAAAATCGAGTGGGTCGCATCAAATGTTGGTGAGCAAAACACCAGCCAGGCAATGTTGCTTTCGATGTGGGATAGCGATGCAAAAAATATGGTGCGCATCGACATGTGGACGAAGGACATGATGATGGACGAGATGAAACAATTCTTCCATCAAAGTTTCCTGTCCATGGCCAACACCCTGGAACGCGCTACTGGAGAGGAAGATGCCGTCAAAGCCATGCGCGATTTCGCAAAGGAATTCGGCGAAAAAATGAAGATGGCGCAAAAAAACCCATTTATCTCGTTCAAGAATAAATGACCGTGTCCTGGCAGGCCTCAGTCATCGAGGTCTGCCAGGACTTCAACACAACGCCGTCAAGACGAATCCCGGCAAAAAGATTTACAACGCCAGCCTGCGCACGTCTGACAGCGCTTGCGCCAGGAATGTGGTGAAGCGCACTGCCGCCGCGCCGTCTATGACGCGATGGTCATACGATAACGACAACGGCAGCATCAGGCGCGGCTCAAACTTGCCGCCCTTCCACACCGGTTTCATGCTTGCCCTGGATACGCCGAGAATAGCCACTTCCGGCGCGTTGACGATCGGCGTGAACGCCGTGCCGCCGATGCCGCCCAGGCTGGAAATGGTGAAGCAGCCGCCCTGCATTTCGGCAGCGGAAATTCTTTTCTCGCGCGCCCTGGCGCTGATCTCTGCCAGTTCTTTGGCCAGCTGGATGAGACCCTTCTGATTCACGTCGCGCAGCACCGGCACCACCAGCCCGTCCGGCGCATCCACCGCCACGCCGATGTGGAAATATTTTTTCAGCACCAGATTTTCCCTGCTCGCATCCAGCGAAGCGTTGAACTCCGGAAATTGCTGCAAGGCTTCCACCACGGCCTTGAGCAGGAAAGCCAGCGGGGTGATCCTGATTCCCTGCCTGGCGTATTCCTCGTTAAGCTGCTTGCGGAATGCCTCCATGCCGGTGATGTCGGCCTCGTCGTGCTGCGTGACGTGTGGAATGGTGACCCAGTTGCGATGCAGGTAAGCACCGGAAAGTTTCCTGATGCGCGACAGCGGTTTGGTTTCTATTGCGCCGAATTGGGCGAAGTCCACCACCGGCATTTCCGCGACCTGCAAGCCGCCGCCTGCCGCACCGCGCGGTTGTGAAAGCTGCTCCTTGACGAAGCTCTGCACGTCGTCTTTGGTGATGCGATTTTTTACGCCACTGCCTTTTATCAGTGCGAGATCAGCGCCCAGTTCGCGCGCAAAGCGGCGGATGGAGGGACTGGCGTGAGCCTTTATTATGGAGTGTGCAGACATGTCTGCGCTTTTCAGCGGAGGCTGAGCTACATTTTTGGAAAGCGGCGGGACATTAGTGCTTTGCGAAGAAGATTGATCCGCGCGTTGCGAAGGTGATAGCGTGTCTGCGCCAGATAAAAGCGGCGACATGTCGCCGCACTCCAAAGTTAAAATCAGCGCGCCTTCCGAAACCTTGTCGCCCGCTTTGATCTTGAGTTCTTTCACCACGCCGGAAAATGGCGCAGGCACATCCATCGTGGCCTTGTCGGTCTCCAGCGTGATCAGCGCATCCCCGGCTTGCACTGTGTCGCCTGCCTTGACCAGCACCTCGATGATCTCGACATCCTTGAACTTGCCGATGTCCGGCACGAACACTTGTTTGATTGTTGTTGCCACGTTGCCTCGCCGTCAGGTTGTCGCCGGATTAGGCTTGCCCGGATCAATCCGGTATAGCTTGATCGCCCCGCTCACTTCCTTCGCGCCGATGATGCCGTCGTCGGCCAATGCCTTCAGTGCTGCAACCGCGACGTAGTAGCGATCCACCTCGAAGAAGCTGCGCAATTTCTTGCGCGTGTCGGAGCGCCCGAAACCGTCCGTGCCCAGCACCTTGTAGCGCTTCGGAATGTAGGGGCGAATCTGATCGGCATAGCTCTTGATGTAATCGGTCGCCGCGACCACCGGGCCGTTGCGCGGCGCGAGACACTGTTCGACATGGCTCACGCGCCGGCTGTCTTCAGGATGCAGCATGTTCCAGCGCTCGCAGTCCAGCCCGTCACGGCGCAACCTATTGAAGCTGGTCACGCTCCAGATGTCCGCCGCCACGCCAAAATCTTTCTCCAGCAATTCCGCCGCCGCAATCACCTCGCGCAAAATCGTCCCGCTGCCCAGCAATTGCACCCTGGGCGCCTTGGCAGATTTGGCTCTTCCTTCACCGAACAGATACATCCCCTTGATAATGCCTTCTTCCGCGCCCTTCGGCATCGCCGGATGAGCATAGTTTTCGT
>JAQTOM010000098.1 GCA_028713345.1 Gallionellaceae bacterium
TCTGCGGGAGATTTCATCGGCGGCGAACACGCCGAAGAAATTGTCATGCACGATACGGCGAGCGGCATTTACAAGAAGTTGGTGCTGCGCGACGACAAGCTGGTGGGCGCGGTGATGTATGGCGATACCAAGAATGGATCGTGGTATTTCCAGATGATACGCGACGGCAAGAACGTGGCGGAAATTCGCGACCACCTGATGTTCGGCCAATCCGGTCTGGGCAATAGCGGCCATCAGGGGCAAAACAGCGCAGCGTCCATGCCGGACGACATGGAAGTGTGCGGCTGCAATGGCGTATGCAAGGGCACCATCGTCAAGGCGATCAAGGAGAAGGGGCTATTTACGCTGGAAGAGGTGCGCAAGCACACCAAGGCTTCCGCCTCCTGCGGTTCGTGCACTGGCCTGGTCGAACAGATTCTCGCCTCCACCATCGGCGGCGCCTATGCGCCGCAGGCCAATGCAGTCAAGCCAGTGTGCGGCTGCACCGAGCTGACGCATGAAGACCTGCGCCGTGCGATCCGCAAGGAGAAACTGTTGTCGATTCCACAGGCCATGGAATTTCTTAACTGGCGCACGCCGGACGGCTGCGCCACTTGCAGGCCGGCGCTGAATTATTACCTGCTGTGCGCCTGGCCGCACGAGGCGAAAGACGACCCGCAATCGCGTTTCATCAACGAACGCGCCCATGCCAACATCCAGAAAAACGGCACCTTCTCGGTGGTGCCGCGCATGCACGGCGGCATAACCACACCGCGGCAACTGCGCCGCATCGCCGATGTGGCGGATAAATACAATATTCCGACGGTCAAGGTGACGGGGGGGCAGCGCATCGATTTGTTCGGGGTAAAGAAGGAAGACCTGCCCAAGGTCTGGGCCGACCTCGATATGCCGTCGGGTTATGCCTACGGCAAATCGCTGCGCACGGTCAAGACCTGCGTGGGCAGCGAATGGTGCCGCTTCGGGGTGCAGGATTCGACGCGGATGGGGATCGAAATCGAGCACGCCTTCGACCGCATGTGGGCGCCGCACAAATTCAAGGTCGCCGTATCCGGCTGCCCGCGCAATTGCGCCGAAGCCGCCATCAAGGACGTGGGCATAATCGGCGTGGAATCCGGCTGGGAAATATATGTGGCTGGCAACGGCGGTATCAAGACCGAAGTCGCGCAATTCCTGGTGAAGGTGAAAACCCGCGACGAAGTGCTGGAGTATACCGGCGCGTTCATCCAGCTCTATCGCGAAGAAGCGCGTTATCTGGACCGCACCGTGCATTACGTCGAGCGTGTTGGCCTGGACTACATCAAGCAGCGCGTGGTGTCGGACAAGGAAAACCGCAAGGCGCTTTACGCGCGGCTGCTGTATGCGCTACAAGGTGCAAAAGACCCATGGGCAAAGGAAAACATCAATCCGCGTGAATTCGAAGCAATCACAATTTAAAAAGGTGCATATCATGGACAACTGGCATCAAATCGCAACTCTGGATGAGATTCCGCCGCTGGGCGCGCGCGTAATCAAAAACGCAACTGCGGATATCGCCGTCTTCCGCACCGCAAAGGACGATGTATATGCGCTACGGGATGTTTGCCCGCATAAGGGTGGGCCGCTGTCGCAGGGCATGGTTGCCGGCAACGAAGTCACCTGCCCCCTGCATGGGATGCACATCTGCCTGTCTGATGGCAAGGCCGTGGCGCCGGATGAAGGATGTGTGACCACCCATCCGGTCAAGGTCGAGGACGGCATTGTCTACCTTCAGATGTAGATATGCTTACAAGAAACCGTTTCTACACTGGCTGCTTGCCGCACCTGACAAGTGCATACGCACGAGATGTCCGCATGAAATTGGTGCGGCACAATCGCAGCGAATTTTATTTTTTACGCAACAAGATGTTTTATAACCATAAAAATGGTTGGCATGGAAACTGCTGGTAACAAGACATGGATATATATTCCATTTTCAACAAGTCAGAAAGGATCATCATGCAAAAGAACAAATTGCTCATTGCCGTTTTGGGTGCATTGTTCGCGCTTCCTGCGCTGGCCGAGGAAGCTGCATCAACCTCCCCGCATACTTTTACCGGCAACGTCGGCATTATCTCGGACTATGTGTTCAACGGCATATCGCAGAACTACCGGCAACCCGCATTGCAAGGCGGTTTCGACTATGCGCATTCCAGCGGTATTTTCCTCGGCACATGGGCTTCCGCCATCAGCGGCAACCAGTACACCAATGCCAGCATGGAATGGGATGTGTATGGCGGCTATAACGGCAAAGTCAATGACGACATGGGCTACAGCGTGGGCTTGATGGGCGTGTTCTATCCGAATGGACAGGCTTCCCTCACGAAGAAATGGGATACGACAGAATTCAATATTGGCGCTACCTATAAGGGTCTGAATATTAAATATACGCAAACCCTGAGCGACTGGTACGGCATCAGTACAACCGGCTTTTCCCCGCAATTGTGGAATGCAGGCGACACCTTTACGCCGACGGGCGTTTCAACTGCGAACGGCGCCTCGGTGGACTCGCACGGTTCTGGTTATCTGGAAGCGAATTACAGCTACGAGTTTTCCGGCAAGCTGGTGGTGTCCGCGCATATCGGCCATCAGAAGATCAAGAACTTCGACCTGTTGAGCTACAGCGATTACAAATTGGGCGTGACCAGAGAGATTGCAGGTTTTGTATTTGGAGCGGCTTATACCAATACCGACGCAACTAATAACAACCTGTACGTTGCAATAAATACCAGCCTTACCCAGAAAAAAGATTTGCGCGGCGGCATTCTGGCAGTGTCTGTCAGCCGCTCGTTCTAATAACAGTTTTATGTATGGCGGGACACGGCGTGTCCCGTCCACTTTTCCCCCTCCCTAACCCTCCCCCGAAGGGAGAGGGGACAAAGGAGGAAAGCAATAAAACCTTAGAGGAGAATGAAATGAAAATGGTCACCGCAATCATCAAGCCGTTCAAGCTCGAAGAAGTACGTGAATCCCTGTCCACAGTGAGCGTGCAGGGCATCACCGTCACCGAGGTAAAAGGCTTCGGGCGGCAGAAAGGGCATACCGAGCTGTATCGCGGTGCGGAATATGTGGTGGATTTTCTGCCCAAGGTCAAGGTGGAAGTTGCCGTCAAATCCGACCTGCTGGACCAGGTGATTGAAGCCATCGAAAAGGCCGCAAAGACCGGCAAGATCGGCGATGGGAAAATCTTTGTTCACGACATCGAACAAGTCATCCGTATCCGCACCGGCGAAACCGGCGTGGATGCCCTATAAGGAGATATGTTATGAACCCGGATAATCCATTAGGCGCAAAACCCGTCATTCCCGCGCAGGCGGGAATCCAGTTGATTGAAATATACCCTGCGAAGCGGGACAACATGACTGTTTTGTCTGCTTCGCAGAATGTTTTATTGCTGGATTCCCGCCTGCGCGGGAATGACAGGGCTATTGGACAATCTGGGATAAAAAGACTTTTTGCGCTGTTCGTACTGCTGGCCGTGCTGTGCAGTCTGGCAGCGCCGGCGTTCGCAGAGGCCGCCGCCGCACCCATGCCCAACAAGGGAGATACCGCATGGATGCTGATCGCGACCGCGCTGGTCATCCTGATGACCATCCCCGGCCTGGCGTTGTTCTACGGCGGCCTGGTGCGCAGCAAAAATATGCTGTCGGTGCTCACCCAGATATTTGTCATCTTCTGCGTCGTCGCGATCCTGTGGATGGTGTACGGTTACAGCCTGGCCTTTACTGCAGGCGGCGGGCTGAATGATTTCATCGGCGGATTCTCCAAGGCATTCCTGAACGGCGTCACACCCGATGCCGTGACGGAAACATTCAGCAAGGGCGTGGTCATCCCCGAGATGCTGTTCATGGTGTTCCAGCTCACCTTCGCCGCCATCACCGTGGCGCTGACCATAGGCGGCTTTGCCGAGCGCATCAAATTCTCCGCGTTGCTGGTGTTCGCCGTGCTGTGGTTCACCTTCTCTTACCTGCCGCTGGCGCACATGGTGTGGTACTGGGGCGGGCCTTCCGCTTACGGCGATCCGTCCGGCTTCATCTTCGGCAAGGGCGCGCTGGATTTCGCGGGCGGCACCGTGGTGCACATCAACGCCGCGATGGGCGCGCTGATGGGCGCCATCGTGCTGGGCAAGCGCATCGGCTACGGCAGGGAATCGCTGGCGCCGCACTCGCTCACCATGACCATGATCGGCGCTTCCATGCTGTGGGTCGGCTGGTTCGGCTTCAACGCGGGCTCCAATCTGGAAGCGACCGGCGCCGCCGTGCTGGCGATGGTCAACACCGTGGCCGCCACTGCCGCCGCCGCCTTGTCCTGGATGTTCTGCGAGTGGCTGCTGAAGGGCAAGCCCAGCCTGCTGGGCGTGGCTTCCGGCGCGGTCGCCGGCCTGGTGGCGGTTACTCCGGCGTGCGGCTTCATCGGCCCGATGGGCGCTATCGTGCTGGGCCTGCTGGCAGGTGCGCTGTGCCTGTGGGGCGTAACCGGCCTGAAGAAAATGCTCGGCGTGGATGACGCGCTGGATGTGTTCGGCGTGCATGGCGTCGGCGGCATTCTGGGTGCATTGGCTACCGGCGTGCTCGCCGCGCCCAGCCTGGGCGGCACCGGCGTGTTCGACTACGCAAGCAACAAGGTGGCGGAATATTCCATCCTCGGGCAAGTCACCAGCCAGGCGTGGGGCGTGGGCGTCACCATCCTGTGGTCAGGCGTGGTCAGCTTTGCGCTGTTCAAGCTGATCGATCTGATGATGGGTCTGCGTGTAGCGGAAGAAGCGGAACGCGAAGGCCTGGATACCGCAACGCATGGCGAGCGCGCCTATAATATGTAAGAGTGCCGTGTGCAACTAAACGAAGGGCGCACTATGCGCCCTGGCGCAAGCTGAGTTCCAAAGAGTCCGGCGTTTCGTAAAACAGGAAAAACTGGATCCGCCTGTTGGAAGATGAAAAACAGAGGGAACCCCACTACTGTGCGGCGCGATGCAGTTTCAGAATCTCCGGCAAGAAAACTTCTGTCACCAGCAACGGCGCACCGTGCAGGAAAAACAAGGAGCGGCGCGCCCACAGTTTGCCCGGCACATTGCCTGACATGGTGGCTTGCCGATACAGCAGATGAGATGAACGCAACGCCTTGAAGCGCAGGGGGCTGCGCTCCACCAGTGGATGCGCGAATAGCATCGCGCCGAGCGGTTTGTTGCCCAGTCCGCCGAGCACGGCCCATGCGCCGCGCAAATGCAGCGTCGCACAGGTGCTGTGCGCGAACACCACGGGCCGGCCATCGGCATACAGGAACACTTCGCGCGAGTAGGCAAGCCGTTGCGGCGTCATGCCAAGCAATGCGGATTCATCGCAGGCGATACGCGCCAAGCCGCTACGCACGGGGCGCACGGCGAAGTGCTTGCAGTGTTGCTGGATGCGTAGCGTCAGTGACCCGTGGTCGTGCAGCCACGGTGCAAGCGCCTGCCCGCAGCCTAGGGTCGAGCCATTCCAGAAATGATCAGGCGTGCAGGTAGTCATGTTTATT
>JAQTOM010000022.1:0-8731 GCA_028713345.1 Gallionellaceae bacterium
TGGCCGAATACCGCATGGATGAAGCGAGCTGGAACGGGACGGCGGGCGAGGTGGTGGATAGCTCGGGCAGCGGAAATCACGCTCAGGCCTTCAACAGCGCGAGCACAGCCGGCACGACTCCGGCCATCGCGACCAATCCCGGCACCTGCCGTTACGGCGTGTTCGACAATGGCGGCACGATCACGCAAGGTTACGTACAGACACCGCTGCCCGACCTGACTACCGATTTCACCTTCGCTGCCTGGATCAGGACCACCAACAATGCCGCGACCGGGCAGCGCATCCTGATTGACGACCAGAATAATACTGGCGGCTATGGCCTCAGCCTGGGTGACGGCGCGGCGGGGATACTCAGGTTCTATTCCCGTGGCATCACGCCGGTCATTCTCGATTCCACCTACACCATCGCGAACAACACCTGGTATTTCGTCGCGGCGGTGGCGGACATCACCAACAAGAAACGCACCCTCTACGTGTTCGACACGGCGGGGGCATTGCTCAACAGCACCACCGAGGCGGCGTGGACGGGAGGCGCATGGGGAACCGATGCCGGCCCGGTGTCGATCGGCGGCGAGGTGAATGGTCCGCCCCAAACCGAATCGCCGGCGACTTTCCATTTTCGCGGCAATCTGGATGAAGTGCGGGTCTATCAAAAAGTCTTGAGCCAGACTGCGCTGGCCGCCATTGCGGCGCAGACCCATGCCTGCCCCATCGTGACCGCCGATCATTTTGCGATCAGCCATTCCGGGACGGGTGTGACTTGCCAGGCGGAACCCATCACCATTACGGCGCATGATGCGCTGCACAATATCTTCACTGCACAGGCCGCCAGCATTATGTTGTCCACTTCGACGGGAAAGGGCGATTGGTCTTTGATTGCCGGTGGCGGCACGCTTACTCCGGGCGCGGTCAATTCCGGCAGTGCCGTTTATGCGTTTGCGGCAGGCGACAACGGACAGGTGACGCTGGGACTCAAGCACACGGCAGCGGGAAGCGTGTCGCTGGGCGTGACCGATGGCACGGCCACGCTGACGACCGGCACCGGCGCGGGTGAGGCCGATCCGCCGGTGGTGTATTCCGATGCGGGGTTCAGTGTCACCGATAATGCCGGGAACCCGGTGAACATCGGCAATCAAGTCGCGGGGCAAACTTCCGGCACGCTTTATCTGCAAGCCGTGAAGACCGCGCCGAACGGCGCTTGCACCGGGGTGTTCAATACCACGGTGAATATCGAGATGGCTGCGCAATGCAACAATCCGGTCGCTTGTGCAGGCAAACAGGTTACCGTGAATGCCACTGCGCTGAATGTCGGGATCACCAATGCGACGGTCGTGCCGCCGAGCGGCGTGGCGGGCGTGAACGTGCCGCTGGCCTTTGGGGCAAACTCCATTGCGCCGTTTACGCTGAATTACCCGGACGTGGGGCGGATCAAGTTGTATGCACGCTACAACATGCCGCTGCGCGACGGCACGCCCTCCGGCAATTACATGGTGGGCAATTCCAATCCCTTCGTGGTCAAGCCGGGCGGATTTGCGCTGTCCGGCATCAAGCGCACCAGCGACAGCTTCGCCAACCCGGCGGCGGTCAATGCCGCCGGCGCCAAATTCGTCAAGGCCGGCGAGCAATTTACCGCGACCGTCACGGCCACCACCATAGATGGCGTGACGGCCACGCCGAACTTTGGCCAGGAAACGAACCCGGAGCCGGCGGAGAGCGTGAAGCTGACCCCAACCCTGGCGGCAGGCTTGGGGCTGACCAACAATCCGGCAATTAACGGCACATTCGGCGCGTTCGCCAACGGCATTGCGACCGGCGCCGCCTTTACGTGGAACGAAGTTGGCATCATCACGCTCACCCCCAGCGTGCTTTCCGCCAATTACCTCGGTGCGGGCGATGCCACCGGCGCGGTGAGCGGCACCGTGGGACGCTTCTATGCCGCGATGTTTGGTTTGACGGCGGGCTCCATCACTAATCGCGCCGATGTGGCGTGCCCAACCTGCACATGGACTTACATGGGCGAGCAGATGAATGCCGCATTCACGCTGACCGCCAAGGCGGCGGATGGAGCAACAACGCTGCAGAACTACAATTACTCGGCCACCTCAGCCAATAATTTCGCCAAACTCGACCCGACAGCAGCGGGCAATCCGCTGTTGTTTGGCGCTGTAAATAGCACCGCCACGCCAACTTATTTGACGGCACGGCTGGATACTTCGTTACCGGCGACCGGCAATTTTGTGAACGGGAATGGAACGGCCAACGTGGTGGCGCCACTGGCGATTACGCGTAGCGCATCGGCGGATGGTCCTTACGCCTTGCTGGACATCGGCATCGCGCCGCAGGACAGCGATGGCGCGCTAATGGCAGCTTATAACCTGGATACCGATGCCGTGGCCGGCAACGACCATACCACTGTCGCGCGCAGTGAAGTGCGTTACGGACGCATGAAGGTGTCCAACGCGCATGGTTCGGAATTGTTGACGCTCCCCATTGGTGTAACCGTGCAGTATTGGGATGGCACAAATTATGTGACCAGCGCCACCGACAGCTTGACCACCTTCGCCAGCACCAATGTGGTGTTTGCCAACTGGCAGAAAAATCTGACGGCTGGTTCTACGACAGCATCTCCTGCCTCGGTGGTGTTTGCCAATGGCGTGGGCAGCTTCAACCTGAGCGCGCCGGGTGCGGGCAAGAACGGCAGCGTGGATTTGACCACCAATGCCCCGAGTTACCTGCCAAGCAATACTGCCCGCGCCACCTTCGGCGTGTACAAAGGCAACAACAACTTCATCTACCTGCGCGAGAGTTACTGATTCACTGGGGCAACCCCCCGGCTTTGCCGAGGGGCGGTTCTCATATTTACCGCCAATTGGAATAAGCCGTGGGGCGTGCTTCTACAGTGGCTCCCCTCCGCTTTTTCTTCCCGGCTACCTCACGCAATCCACGTAATAGCGCGAATCGCCATTCCTTCCATGCGAGACCAGCCCGTGAATATCGGTCTCGAAGCCGGGGAATTTCCGGTTGAAATCGCGCGCGAATTTCAGGTAGTCCACGATCGTCTTGTTGAAGCGCTCGCCCGGAATCAGCAGCGGGATGCCCGGCGGATAGGGTGTCAGCAGCACGCTGGTGATGCGGCCTTCGAGGTCGTCGATGGGTACGCGGTCTATTTCGCCGTGCGCCATCCTGGCGAAGGCGTCGGACGGTTTCATCGCCGGTTCCATGTTGGACAGGTACATCTCGGTGGTCAGCCGCGCCACGTCGTTGGCCTTGTAGATGCCGTGGATCTGTTCGCACAGGTCGCGCAGGCCGGTCTTCTCGTAGCGCGGATGCCTGGCGACAAACTCCGGCAGCACGCGCCATAGCGGCTGGTTCTTGTCGTAGTCGTCCTTGAACTGCTGCAACTCGGTCACCATGGTGTTCCAGCGTCCCTTGGTGATGCCGATGGTGAACATGATGAAGAACGAATACAGCCCGGTCTTCTCCACCACCACGCCGTTCTCCGCCAGATACTTGGTGACGATGGCCGCCGGGATGCCGGAATCGGCGAAGTCGCCTTCCACATCCAGCCCCGGCGTGATGATGGTGGCCTTGATCGGGTCGAGCATGTTGAAGCCCGGCGCCAGGTTGCCGAAGCCGTGCCAGCGGTCGGTCGCGCCCAGCATCCAGTCCTCGCGCGCCGCCATGCCTTCCTCGGCCAGGAAGTCCGGCCCCCACACCTTGAACCACCAGTCGGCGCCCCATTCCTCGTCCACCTTGCGCATGGCACGGCGGAAATCCAGCGCCTCAGAGATGGATTCTTCCACCAGCGCGGTGCCGCCCGGCGGCTCCATCATCGCGGCGGCCACGTCGCACGAGGCGATGATGGCGTACTGCGGGCTGGTGGAGGTGTGCATCATGTAGGCCTCGTTGAAACAGTCGCGGTCCAGTTTGTGCGCCTCGCTGTCCTGCACCAGAATCTGCGAGGCCTGGCTCAAGCCGGCCAGCAGTTTGTGCGTGGACTGGGTGGAGAAAATCAGCGACTCTTTCGCGCGCGGACGGTCTTTGCCGATGGCGTGCATGTCCTTGTAAAAATCGTGGAAGGTGGCGTGCGGCAGCCAGGCCTCGTCGAAATGCAGCGTGTCGATCTCGCCATCGAGCATGGCCTTGAGGGTCTCCACGTTATACAGGATGCCGTCGTAGGTGCTCTGCGTGATGGTCAGCACGCGCGGCTTGGCCTTCTTGTTGCGCGCGAACGGGTTGGCCTTGATCTTCTTGCGGATGTTTTCCGGCTTGAATTCCTCCAGCGGGATCGGCCCGATGATGCCGTAATGGTTGCGCGTCGGCATCAGGAACACCGGTATCGCGCCGGTCATCATGATGGCGTGCAGGACAGACTTGTGGCAGTTGCGGTCCACCACCACGATGTCGTCCGGCGCCACGGTGGAATGCCACACGATCTTGTTCGAGGTGGAGGTGCCGTTGGTGACGAAGAACAGGTGGTCGCAATTGAAGATGCGCGCCGCGTTGCGCTCGGATGCGGCCACCGGCCCGGTGTGGTCGAGCAGCTGGCCGAGTTCGTCCACCGAGTTGCACACGTCGGCGCGCAGCATGTTCTCGCCGAAGAACTGGTGGAACATGCGCCCCACCGGCGACTTCAGGAACGCCACGCCGCCGGAATGGCCGGGGCAATGCCAGGAATAGGAGCCGTCCTGCGCGTAATTCACCAGCGCGCGGAAAAACGGCGGCGCGAGCGAATCCATGTAGGCCTTGGCTTCGCGCGTGATATGGCGCGCCACGAACTCCGGCGTGTCCTCGTGCATGTGGATGAAGCCGTGCAACTCGCGCAGGATGTCATTCGGGATGTGGCGCGAAGTGCGCGTTTCGCCATACAGGAAGATCGGGATGTCCGCATTCTTGAAGCGGATCTCTTCCACGAAGGCGCGGATGCTCTTCAGCGCGTGTTCAGTCTCTTCCTTGCTGCCGCCGCCGAACTCCTCATCGTCGATCGATAGCAGGAAGGCCGAAGCGCGGCTCTGCTGCTGCGCGAAGGAAGTCAGGTCGCCATAGCTGGTGATGCCCAGCACTTCCATGTCTTCCTTCTGGATGGCCTCGGCCAGCGCGCGCACCCCCAGCCCGCTGGCGTTCTCCGAGCGGAAATCCTCGTCGATGATGATGATGGGAAAATTGAATTTCATCGTGACTCCTTGATGGAGAATAAAAACAGCATTAAACCTAACATTCCCGTAAAAAAGCACTGTAGAAATTCAATTTCAGTGCAGGCTCATATTGGCCGCAGGCCGATGTGATGCCGGAACTAAAGTTAAATTTCAACCCGGATTGTCCATTAGAACCAAACCTCTTGTAGGAGCGCAATTTACCTCGAAGAGGTTCTTGCCCCCTGTGGGGGTTGCGCGATGGCTCTCGATGAATCGCCCGATAAATCGGGCTCCTACAGCTTAATGGGTTATTTGGGTTCATAGCAGCTCCCTGATGGGGAATAAAAACTTCATAAACTATTGCAACTGCAACAAGGCGCTGTAAAAATGGAATTTGCGAGCTTTTACCTTTTGGCAAAATGCCTGCGTAAACCATTTCATTCAGCACCCCTCAGTGGGAAAATGTAACCGGACAGCAAATTCGCGCGGATTGTCGCAGATTTCGGGGAACAATGTGGGGTGTTGTTGAACGCCAGCCGGGTTGCGCTATTCGCGCCGGGGATAGGGATTTTTCAGGTCGTTGATCAAACCGGACAGCACGGCGCGAAACTGGCGTTCGTCGCAGCCCATCAGCACCGCGTCTTCCAGCGCATCCTGGCAGACCTGGCGGATTTCTTCCAGGTTTTCGCTCAACACCTTGTTCTTTTCCACGCAGGCAACCACCTCGCCCTGGGAGCCGCGCCAGACAATGGGATGTTCCTTGCTCATTTCACATCTTGGGCAGGGTCACGCCATGCTGCCCCTGATACTTGCCGCCCCTGTCCTTGTACGAGGTCTCGCACACTTCGTCGCTCTCGAAAAACAGCACCTGCGCCACGCCCTCGTTGGCGTAAATCTTTGCCGGCAGCGGCGTGGTGTTGGAAAACTCCAGCGTCACATAGCCTTCCCACTCCGGCTCGAACGGCGTGACGTTGACGATGATGCCGCAGCGCGCATAGGTGCTCTTGCCCAGGCAGATGGTCAGCACGTTGCGCGGGATGCGGAAATATTCCACGGTGCGCGCCAGCGCGAAAGAGTTGGGCGGAATGATGCAGAAATCGTTAGTCACCTCGACGAACGAATTGGGGTCGAAGTTTTTCGGGTCAACGATCGTGCTGTTGATGTTGGTGAACAGCTTGAATTCCTTCGAACAGCGGATATCGTAGCCGTAGCTCGACGTGCCGTACGACACGATGCGCTTGCCGTCCACTTCCTTCACCTGCCCCGGCTCGAACGGCTCGATCATGCCCGTCTGCTCTGCCATGCGGCGTATCCATTTGTCGGATTTGATGCTCATTGTTTTTGGGAGAAGGGAGAAGGGTAAAGGGAGAAGGGTAGCAGCAAAACTGTACTTACCCTTCCCTCTTCCCCCTTTCCCCTTCCCGCTTCTCCTTTAAGTGTTCTGCACTACAATTTTCGGAAACACCGCGCTGTGGTCTTGCGCCATGTCCGCAATCTTCACCGCCAGGCGCCGTGCAATCTGCTTGTACACCTTTGCAATTGCGCCATCTGGATCGGCCACCACCGTTGGGTTGCCGGAATCGGCCTGCTCGCGGATATGGATATCCAGCGGCAGCGAACCGAGAAACTCCACCCCGTAATCCTTGCACATTTTTTCGCCGCCACCCGCACCGAAGATATGCTCTTCATGCCCGCATTTCGAGCAGATGTGCGTGCTCATATTCTCCACGATGCCCAATATCTTCACATCCACTTTCTCGAACATCTTGAGTCCCTTGCGCGCATCCATCAGCGCGATGTCCTGCGGCGTGGTCACGATCACCGCGCCGGTCACCGGCACCTTCTGCGCCAGGGTCAACTGGATGTCGCCGGTGCCGGGCGGCAAATCCAGCACCAGATAATCCAGTCCGTCCCAGCGCGTCTGGCGCAGCATCTGGTCAAGCGCCTGCGTCACCATCGGGCCGCGCCACACCATCGGCACATCCTTGCCCTCGACCATGAAACCGATGGACATCGCCTGCAAACCGTGCCCCAGCATCGGCTCCATGAACTTGCCATCAAGCGACTCCGGCTGGCCGCTGATACCCAGCATGGTGGGCTGCGAGGGGCCATAGATGTCTGTGTCCAGCATGCCCACGCGCGCGCCTTCCGCCGCCAGCGCCAGCGCCAGGTTCACCGCCGTGGTGGACTTGCCCACCCCGCCCTTGCCGCTGGCCACCGCGATGATGTTTTTCACGCCATCCACCAGCTTCACGCCGCGCTGCACCGCATGCGACACCACCTTGCTGCTCACGTTTGCGGTGATTTTGCCCGCGTCCGGCAGGGCGCTGCGCAGGTGGTTTTCCACCATTGCCTGAATCTCGCTCCACACGCTTTTCGCGGGGTAGCCGAGCAGGATGTCGAGCGACACATCGTTGCCGTTCACCTTGATGTTCTTCACCGACTTACACGCCACAAAATCTTTTTTCGTGTTGGGGTCGGTCAACTGCTTCATTGCGTTCTGAATATCTGCTTCGGTAAAAGCCATAATTTCCTCACTTAATACATTATTCCGTCATTCCCGCAGTGCGTGGTTATTACAGCAGCGGCTGTTTTATAACCGCAGCCTGCCCCTTGCGGGTGAAAGCGGGAGTCCGGTTACTTTAAAAAAGTTTTTGTCTTACCCCGCCAATGACGGGGATATTCAAGAGCCGTGCATTTTACCCAATTCCGCATCAATGCGCCGGTTTTGCTACAATCCGGCATTATCAACGTTGCAGCATAGCCATGACACGCAAAATACTCGTCACTTCCGCACTGCCTTACGCCAATGGCAGCATCCACCTCGGCCACCTGGTCGAATACATCCAGACCGACATCTGGGTGCGCTTCCAGAAAATGCAGGGCAATGAATGCCATTACGTCTGCGCCGACGACACGCACGGCACGCCCATCATGCTGCGCGCCGAGAAGGAAGGCATCACCCCGGAGCAACTGATCGCCCGCGTTGCGGGAGAACACAAGGCCGACTTCGCCGCTTTCCACGTTAATTTCGACCACTACGGTTCAACCAACTCTGCCGAGACAGAGGCGTGTGCTAAAGAGATTTATCTCAGGCTCAGGGATGAGGCCAGGTTAATTACGACCCGCTCCATTGAACAGTTCTACGACCCGGTAAAGCAGATGTTTCTGCCGGACCGCTTCATCAAGGGCGAATGCCCCAAGTGCGGCGCCAAGGATCAATACGGCGACAACTGCGAAGCCTGCGGCGCGGCCTATGCACCGACGGAATTGAAGAACCCCTATTCCGCCGTGTCCGGCGCCAAGCCGGAGCTGCGCGACTCGGACCATTACTTCTTCCAGCTCTCTGCCGATACTTGCCAGAGTTTTTTGCGCGAGTGGACACGCAGCGGCTCACTGCAACCGGAAGCTGCGAATAAGATGCAGGAATGGCTGGGCGCGGAAGGCGAGAGCAAGCTGACTGATTGGGACATCTCGCGTGACAAACCCTATTTCGGTTTCGAGATTCCAGATACCAACGGTGAAAAATTTTTCTACGTGTGGCTGGACGCGCCGGTCGGCTATATGGGCAGTTTCAGGCAGCTGTGCAACCTCCC
>JAQTOM010000022.1:8831-11416 GCA_028713345.1 Gallionellaceae bacterium
CACCTCATGACCCGCCTCGACCCCAAGCTGATCGAAGCCATGGTCGCCGCCAACCAGGAATCCCTCTCCCCCAGCCCCTCCCCCGCTAGCGGGGGAGGGGAGCAAACCCATTCCCAGCAACGTCACGCAGCACATCAGCAACAGGAGGCGAAGAAAGAAGTGGCACAGGCAGAAAAAGATTTTGAACCGTTCATCAGCATTGACGACTTCATGAAGGTCGATCTGCGCGTGGCGAAGATCGTCAACGCCGAGCAGGTGGAAGGCGCGGAGAAACTGCTCAAGCTCACGCTCGACATCGGCGAAGAAAAAACGCGCACCGTGTTCGCGGGCATCAAGTCCGCCTACGACCCGGAAAAACTCAAAGGGCGCATGACGGTGATGGTGGCCAACCTCGCGCCGCGCAAGATGAAGTTCGGGCTGTCCGAAGGCATGGTGCTGGCGGCTTCGGGAGATCAACCCGGATTGTTCATCCTGTCGCCGGACGAGGGTGCGCAACCGGGGATGCGGATTAAATAATTTTCCCCGCTGGCGCGTCGGGTCTATAATCAGCGCCTTCTTCAGGGAGGTGGCTTAAGCGGTGTTCGCTTCTTTTGGTGTGCTGCCCATCGATGTCGTATTGGGCGTAGTGGTGTTCTGGCTCGTGCTCGGCATGGCCGGATTGGCGCTGCAAAATTCCCGCCTGATCACCCGATTCATTCTCCCGCTCGGCGCCATCGGCTCGCTTGTCTTGGCTGCTGCCGCGCTGGCCGGACTGAATGAAATCAGCACCGCCATCCTGCCGCTCGGCCTGCCCGGCCTGCCGTTCCACTTGCGCATGGATGCGCTTTCCGCCTTTTTCCTGTTGCTGCTCGGCGCCGCCAGCATCGGCATTTCGCTGTTTTCATCCGGTTACTTTCAAAAGATGGTCGCCGCCGAACTCGGCCTGCTGTGCCTGCAATATCACATCTTCCTCGCGAGCATGGCGCTGGTGTTTCTCGCGGACGACGCCTACCTGTTCATGGTGGCATGGGAAAGCATGGCGCTGTCGTCCTACTTCCTCGTCACCACCGATCACGACCAGCCCGAAGTGCGCCGCGCCGGTTTTCTCTACCTGCTCACCGCCCACGTCGGCGCCATTTCCATCCTGATGAGTTTCGGCGTGATGCAGGGCGGGCATGGCGACTATACTTTTGATTCCATGCGCCACATGCACCTGTCCACGTTCTGGTGCAGCATCACTTTCCTGCTGGCGCTGTTCGGCTTCGGCGCCAAGGCGGGCATCCTGCCGCTGCACGTGTGGCTGCCGGAAGCGCATCCCGCCGCGCCTTCGCCGGTCTCCGCGATGATGAGCGGCATCATGCTGAAGACCGCCATCTACGGCATCCTGCGCGTCAGCTTCGACCTGCTGGATACGCAACTGTGGTGGTGGGGCGTATTCGCGCTGGCGCTGGGTTTGATTACCGCGCTGTTCGGCGTGATCTTCGCCGCCGTGCAGGTGGACATGAAGCGCCTGCTCGCCTATTCCTCCATCGAGAACATCGGCATCATCCTGGTCGGCATCGGTCTCGCGCTGATTTTCCACGCCTTCAACAAGGACGCGCTGGCGGCGCTGGCTCTCACCGCGGCGCTGTATCACACGCTCAACCACGCCTTCATGAAAGGCCTGCTGTTCCTCGGCACCGGCTCGATCCTGCACGCCACCGGCGAACGCAACCTGGGCAAGTTCGGCGGGCTCATCCACAAGATGCCCATGCTGGCTCTGTACATGCTGCTCGGCTCGCTGGCGCTGGCCGGCTTGCCGCCGCTGAACGGCTTCGTTTCCGAGTGGCTGCTGCTGCAAGTTTTCCTGCTCTCACCGGGTTTGCCGCAGCCCTATATCAACATGCTGGTTCCCGTCGCCGCCGCCGCATTGGCGCTGGTCGCCGCGCTGGCCGGTTTCATGATGGTGAAGTTCTACGGCATCATTTTCCTTGGACAGCCGCGTGATGCAACTCTCGCGCAGGTGCATGATGCGGGCATCTGGGAGCGTATCGGCATGTTGTGGATGGCCATGTGCTGCATCGCGCTCGGCGCGTTTCCCACCTTCGTCATCCTGCATCTGGATTTCGTCACGCAAATGCTGGTGCACAACTCGCTCGGCGGCAGCGCGGTAAGAAGCGGTTGGCTGCTGCTCACCCCGATACAGGCCGAGCGCGCCAGTTACGGGCCGCTGGTTCTGCTGCTTATCATCGTGGCGGGCGGGTTGCTCACCACCCAGGTGGTGAGAAAGCTTTATCACGGGCGGTTGCGCCGCGGCCCCGCCTGGGATTGCGGCTTCCCGGCGCAAACGGCGCGCATGCAGGATACCGCCGAAGGCTTCGGCCAACCCATCCGGCAAATCTTCGAGTGGTTCATCGGAATCGTCAAACAGGTGCCTACACCGTTCGATTTGCATCCGCATTTCCACTCGGAAGTGCACGACCGTCTGTGGAACCTGTTTTATTTGCCGATCAAGCGCGTGAACGACATGGTCGGCAATCAGGTGGGCAAGCTGCAGCACGGGCGCATCCATATCTACCTGCTGTACAGCTTCGTGACCCTGCTGGCTTTGCTGGCGTTTACCCAAT
>JAQTOM010000022.1:11516-21366 GCA_028713345.1 Gallionellaceae bacterium
TATTTGCCGATCAAGCGCGTGAACGACATGGTCGGCAATCAGGTGGGCAAGCTGCAGCACGGGCGCATCCATATCTACCTGCTGTACAGCTTCGTGACCCTGCTGGCTTTGCTGGCGTTTACCCAATGACCTACTCCGCACTTTTTCTCCAGCTCATGCAGAACGTGCTGGTGCTGCTGGCGGCACCGTTGCTGCTCGGCTGGATCAACCAGTGCCGCGCCTGGTTGCAGAACCGCAGCGGTGCGGGCGTATTGCAGCCCTACCGCAACCTGGTCAAGCTGTTCCACAAGGATGCCGTGCTGGCGCACAACGCTTCGACGCTGTTCCGCGCCATGCCCTACATCCTGTTCACCTGCATGTGGCTGGCAGCCGCGCTGGTGCCGGTACTGGCCACCGACCTGCCGCTGTCGCCCGCCGTGGATGTGATCGCGCTGGTCGGGATTTTTGCGCTGGCGCGCGTATTTATTTCCCTTGCCGCCATGGACATCGGCACCGCCTTCGGCTCGCTCGGCGCGCGGCGCGAGATGCTGGTCGGTTTCCTCGCCGAACCCGCGCTGCTGATGGTGCTGTTCACCGCTTCCACCATCAGCCAATCCACCTCGCTCATCACCATCGTGGAAACGCTGGCGCACAAGCATTTCGTGCTGTATCCCAGCATGACCTTCGCCGCCGTGGCTTTCGTCATGGTGATGCTCGCCGAGAATGCGCGCATTCCGGTGGACAACCCCGCCACCCACCTCGAACTCACCATGATCCACGAGGCGATGGTCCTGGAATATTCCGCGCGCCACCTGGCGCTGGTGGAATGGGCCAGCGCGCTCAAACTGCTCGCCTACATGACCATCGGCATCGCCCTGTTTGTGCCATGGGGCATCGCCGAGGGCGGCAACTGGAGCGCGTTGCCGCTGGCAGTGGTGCTGCTGTTGCTCAAACTGGCGCTGGGTGGCGCCGGGCTGGCATTCATCGAGGCCGTGTCCGCCAAGATGCGCATTTTCCGCGTGCCGGAATTCATGGGCACCGCCTTCCTGCTCGCCGTGTTGGGGCTGCTGACCCACTTCTTGCTGGAGTCTTGAATATGGGCATACCGTTCTCCGGGCAATTGATCAATATGTGCGCGGCACTGCTGCTGCTGATTGCCTTTGCCATGCTGTCGCAACGCCGCATCCTGTCACTGATTAACCTGTTCGCCTTGCAGGGCCTGATTCTCGCCTTCAGCACCGCTGTCGTCGCTTACACTTCCAACCAGCACCACCTGTACACCTCGGCGGCGCTGACCCTGCTGCTGAAGGCGATGATACTGCCGTGGATTCTGCACCGGCTGATCCGCAAGCTGGACATCAAATGGGATGTGGAAACCCTGTTCAACATTCCCACCATCATGCTGGTCGGCTTGGTGCTGGTGGTGTTCGCCTTCAATCTCGCCGCGCCGATTTCGCAGATGGCCGGCACCATCACCAAGAGCACGCTGGGCATCGCCATGGCCAGCGTGCTGCTGTCGTTCCTGATGATGATCACGCGCAGCAAGGCCGTGCCGCAGGTGGTGGGCTTCCTCGCCATGGAAAACGGCCTGTTTTTCGCCGCGACTTCGGCCACTTACGGCATGCCGATGGTGGTGGAACTCGGCATCGCGCTGGACGTGCTGGTGGGCATGTTCATCCTCGGCATTTTCTTCTTCCAGATTCGCGTCGCGTTCGACAGCCTGGACTTGCACCACATGGAAAAATTGAAGGAAAACTGATGGGCGCCTCTATAAATCTATTTTACGGGCGAATCGCAGTGTCGCGTGCTCGTTCGCTCCTCGCCTATCTACTTGATATGTGGCTTCGGCCGCTTCGCTTAACGCAGGCTTCGCCAGCATTAGCCTGCGCCGAAACTACGTTTTCTCGTCGCTCACTGCGCGGCTCCTTGCGCTTCATCCCGCAAAATAAATTTCTAGAGGCGCCCTGACGTGGAAATTTTCTGGGTATTGTGCATCCCACTTTTCGGCGGCCTCATGCTGGCGGTATTCGGCATGCGGCGTTATGCGCCCGAGCTCAATTCGGCGATGAGTTTCTGCACCTTTGCCGCCGCCGCCGCGCTCACGGCGCGCGTGATTTCCAGCGGCTCCTTCAGCGCCTGGGACGAGCAGTTTTTCGTGGATGCGTTCAACGTGTTCCTGGTCTCGCTGACCGCCTTCGTCGGCTTTACCACTTCGCTGTTCTCGCGCCCCTACATGCGCATCGAGCACGATCACGGCAAGCTCAGCGCCAACCGGTTGCGCCTGTACTACAGCATGTACCAGTTGTTCAGCTTCACCATGCTGCTGGCGCTGCTCACCAACAACATGGGCATCCTGTGGGTGGCGATGGAAGCGGCCACGCTCACCACGGTGTTGCTGGTCTCGCTGTACCGCACCCCGGCCAGCATCGAGGCGGCGTGGAAGTATTTCATCCTGTGCGGCGTGGGTCTCGCGCAGGCGCTGTTCGGCACCATCCTGCTGTATTTCGCGGCGGAAAAAATTCTCGGCGCGGGCGGAAACGCGCTGCTGTGGACGCACCTGAACGCGGTGAAGACGCAACTCGAACCGACCGTGCTGTCGCTGTCTTTCGTGTTCCTGCTGGTCGGCTATGGCACCAAGGTCGGCTTGGCGCCGCTGCACAACTGGCTGCCGGATGCCCATGCCGAGGGCCCCACGCCGGTATCGGCGGTGCTCTCCGGCCTGCTGCTGAATGTCGCGCTGTACGCCGTGGTGCGCTCCAAGGTGCTGGTGGACGGCGCGCTCGGCACGCACTTCGCGGGTAATTTCATGATGGGTTTCGGCCTGTTCAGCGTGGTGATGGCGGCGTTCTTCCTGTCGCGCCAAAAGGACGTGAAGCGCATGTTCGCCTATTCTTCCATCGAGCACATGGGGCTGATGACCTTTGCCTTTGGCATGGGCGGGCCGGTGGCGACCTTCGCCGGCCTGCTGCACATGACCGTGCATAGCCTGACCAAATCGGCCATCTTCTTCGCCGTCGGCCATGCCGCGCAAAAATCCGGCACGCAATTGATGGACGGCATACGGGGGTTGATAAAGACCAACCCCACCATAGGCTGGGGCATGGCGCTGGGCACGCTGGCGATCCTCGGTATGCCGCCGTTCGGCGTATTCACCAGCGAATTCATGATCCTCACCACCGCCATGCACAGCTACCCGTGGGCCATGCCGTTCCTGCTGATCGCGCTCGGCGTGGCATTCGCCTCCATTTTCGGGCGCATGCAACTCATGGTGTTCGGTGAAACCGGCGGCCAGCGCCTGCCGCACCCGCCCGCCCTGATTCCGGTGTTTGTGCATCTGGCGCTGGTGCTGTTGCTGGGGCTGTATATTCCGCCTTACCTCGCCGAGTGGTACCGGCAGGCCACGGCGTTGATCGGGTAATCCTATTGGCATACATATGAAACTGGAAGAGTTCACAATAAAGTTTCCCCGGCTCCCCGGAGCCATGCCGGCCTGGCATGGCACGGTAAGCGCGGAAGAATTGTGCGCGCTGTGCGAAGAAGCGCAACGCGGCGGCGGCAAGCTGCTTGCGCTGTGGGGCAGCGATGAGACGGAGCAAAACGCGGGCTATGCGCTGCATGTCGCCCTGGTCACCGCACCCGGCCTGCTGGTATTGACGCTGCCGGTTTCATGCGACAAGCCTGTTTTCCCCGACCTCAGCCAGATATTTCCCGCCGCTGACCGCATGCAGCGCGGCGTGGCGGACATGCTCGGCCTGCATCCCGGCGGTGGCGGCAACCACCGCAAGTGGCTGCGCCATGCTGCCTGGCCCGGCAACATTCACCCGCTGCGCAAATCGTTCGACGGCACGACCCGCTTTCCCACCGAAGACGACAACTATCCATTTGTCCCCGTCACGGGCAACGGTGTGCATGAAATTCCTGTCGGCCCCGTCCATGCCGGCACCATCGAGCCCGGCCATTTCCGTTTCTCCATAGTCGGCGAACGCGTGCTGCGCCTGGAACAGCGCCTCGGCTACACGCACAAGGGTATCGAGAAGCGCTTTGAGGGCATGGTGCTGGAACAGGGCGCCAGGCTGGCGGGGCGCGTTTCCGGCGACACCACGGTGGGCTATGCCTGGGCCTATGCACAGGCAGTGGAAAGCGTGACCCACACCACACCGCCGCCGCGTGCGCTGTGGCTGCGCGCGCTGTTCCTCGAGCTGGAACGCGTGCTCAACCATCTCGGCGACCTGGGCTATCTCGGCAACGATGCGGCGCTGGCCTTCGGCTTCACGCAGTTCTGGATATTGAAAGAAGACTTGCTGCGCATGAACGGCGAGCTGTTCGGCCACCGCTATCTGATGGATCGCATCGTGCCCGGCGGGGTGGCGTGCAACCCCGACGACGCAGGGCTGTTGCGCATCGCCGGAATGCTGTGCCATATCGAACAGAATGTCGCCACGCTGAAGGGCATTTACGACGACCATGCCGGGGTGCAGGATCGCTTCCTCACCACCGGACGAGTGGCGCCTGACTTGGCCGCGCAGCTCGGGCTGACTGGCATGGCAGGTCGCGCCAGCGGACAGGCGTGGGACGTGCGCGAACAATTTCCCTGCGTTCCCTATGACCGGCTCGATGTGCAGATGGCCACGCACCGCAACGGCGATGTGGCCGCACGCGTCATCGTGCGCTTCGAGGAGATTACGGAATCCATTCGCCTCATCCGCCTGATGCTGGAGAAGCTGCCGCAAGGCGAGGTGCGCTGCGCCGTGGGCGAGGCGGCGGAAGGCCGCTTGGGCATCGGCTGGGTGGAAGGCTGGCGCGGAGAAATTCTGGTGGCCCTGCATACCGGAAAAGATAACCGCATCCACCGCCTGCACCCGCATGACCCATCGTGGCAGAACTGGCCGGTGCTGGAGCACGCCATCATCGGCAACATCGTGCCGGATTTTCCGCTGATCAACAAGTCGTTCAACCTGAGTTACAGCGGAGTGGATTTGTAATCATGTACCAGATCATCAGACAGATTCTGCGCACCGGCATCAAGACCGAAACACCGCCGCAACCGGATGACACGCTGCGCAGCCAGATACAGGAAATCAACGCGCAAATCCTGCATCACGTCGGGCGCGCGCTGGCTATCCGCCACGTCGATGCAGGATCGTGCAACGGCTGCGAGCTGGAAATACACTGCCTCAACAATGCCTATTACAACATCGACGGGCTGGGCATACACTTTGTCGCCAGCCCGCGCCATGCGGACATGCTGCTGGTCACAGGCCCCGTGTCACGCCATATGGAGATTGCGCTGAAGCGCACCTACGACGCCACACCCGATCCCAAGCTGGTGGTGGCCATCGGCGATTGCGGCGGCGACGGCGGCATCTTCTCCCCGAGCAATGCCCTCGGGGACAAGTGCGAGAGCTACGCGAGCTGCGGCAAGGTCGCCAACGTGATCCCGGTGGATGTCGCCGTGCCCGGCTGCCCGCCGACTCCCGTCGCCATCCTGCAAGGCATCCTGACGGCGGTCAGCAATCTCAAGGCGCGTTAGGTTGCGCATGGCTCCGCACAGAACCACATTGCATCTCGTCATTCATGGCCGCGTGCAAGGCGTGTTTTTCCGCGATTCGATGCGCCGCGAGGCGCAAAGGCTGGGCGTGGCAGGCTGGGTGCGCAACCGCAGCGATGGCGCGGTGGAAGCGGTGGTGCATGGCGAATTCACCGATGTGGATGCCATCGTGCGCTGGGCGCGGCACGGTCCCGAATTCGCGCAGGTGGAGCGGGTGGACATCGAACCGGCTGAGGGTTCTTATCCCAACTTTGAAATTCTTTACTGATGCCAGGCAAACAAACGCCTTCTTCAAGCCAGCGGGAGTCGCGATCTATTTCACAGCACTTTGTACGGCATGGCAAATTGCGGCCTTTAAGTAAGCCGGAAAGTTTCGGGTAGAATGCGTGTCCAGAATCCAAACTCACTTGAGGTCAACACCATGTACCAGATCGCTCCCAGTATTCTCTCTGCCAACTTTGCCAGGCTCGGTGAGGAAGTTGACAAAGTACTCGCCTCCGGCGCGGACATTGTGCACTTCGACGTGATGGACAACCATTATGTGCCGAATCTGACCATCGGCCCCCTGGTGTGCGAGGCGCTGCGCAAGCACGGCGTGACCGCGCCGATCGATGTGCATTTGATGGTCAAGCCGGTGGACCGCATCATCCCGGACTTTGCCAAGGCTGGCGCCACTTACATTACCTTCCACCCGGAAGCATCCGAGCATATAGACCGCACCCTCGGCCTGATCCGGGAATGCGGCTGCAAGCCTGGCCTGGTGTTCAACCCGGCCACGCCGCTGGATGCGCTGGAATACACGCTGGAGAAGGTGGACATGGTGCTGCTGATGTCGGTGAACCCCGGCTTCGGCGGGCAGAAATTTATCCCCTACGTGCTGGACAAGGCGCGCAAGGCGCGCAAGATGATTGATGCTTCCGGTCGCGACATCCGTCTGGAGATCGACGGCGGCGTCGGCCCGGCGAATATCCGCGAAGTGGCCGAAGCGGGCGTGGATACCTTTGTTGCCGGTTCCGCCATTTTCGGCGCGGGCAAGGACAGCGACCCGCACCGTTACGACAGCGTGATAGCCGCAATGCGCGCGGAACTGGCCAAGGCAGGCAAGTAGAGTACCACCAGCCCGTTCCCGGGGCGCTCAGAGCCGCCCTGGGAAACCAGAAAGTCATATCTTCCCAACACGCGCAGTCTGCCATCCAAACGGGGTGCTTTAGCGCCGCCCCCTCATTGCGGAGCACTGCGTCAATGCAATCGTATATAATTCCACGCTGTTTGCTTTTTTACCGGAAACCAACCACGCAATGCTGGAAATTCGCAACCTTGCCTGCACTCGCGGAGATCATCTGTTATTTTCAGATTTGAGCTTTTCCCTGTCCGCCGGCGAGTTGCTCCAGGTGCAGGGCGAGAACGGCAAAGGAAAAACCAGTTTGCTGCGCACCCTGTGCGGGTTCATCGTGCCTGCGGCGGGTGAAATCCGCTGGCGCGGGCAGAACATCGGCGAGCTGGATGAGGAATATTATGCCGAGATGGTTTATCTCGGCCACCTGAACGCCCTCAAGGACGAACTGAATGCGCTGGAGAACCTGCACATCAGCGCCGGGCTGGCGGGCTGGGCGGTGGATGACAGGCAGGCCATTGCGGCGTTGCGCCACATGGGTTTGCGCGGGCGTGAAACTTTACCGGTCAAGGTGCTGTCTCAAGGGCAGCGTCGGCGGGTAGCGCTGGCGCGCTTGCTGGTCTGCAACGCTCCCCTGTGGATACTGGATGAGCCGCTCACCGCGCTGGATGTGGGCGCGGTCGGGCTGATGCAGGAATTGATCGGCGAGCACCTGGCAAAAGATGGCATGGTGATTTTTACTACCCACCAGCCGCTGGAAGTGGCCGGTGTGGAATTGCGGCGCTTGACGCTGGCATGAATAAGTTGTCGCTGTTCGGCTTGTTGCGTCTGGTGATCGGTCGCGACCTGATGCTGGCGATGCGCCGCCGCGCCGATGTGCTGACCACGCTGATTTTTTTCGTCATGGTGGTGAGCCTGTTCCCGCTCGGTGTGGGGCCGGAACTGGACATGCTGCGCAAGATGGCGCCCGGCGTGGTGTGGGTGGCGGCGCTGCTGTCTTCGATGCTGTCGCTGGGGCGGATGTTCTCGGCGGACTATCTGGATGGCACGCTGGAGCAGATGCTGCTTGCCCCGCAGTCCTTGTCGGTATTGGTGCTGGGCAAGATCCTGGCGCACTGGATGCTGTCCGGTCTGCCGCTGGTGCTGATGGCGCCCGTGCTGGGCTTGCAGTTTGATATGCCGGTGCAGGCGTTGTGGGTGCTGATCGCGAGCCTGCTGCTCGGCACCCCGGTGCTCAGCATGATCGGCGCGGTGGGCGCGGCGCTGACGCTGGGGCTGCGCGGCGGCGGGGTGCTGGTGTCGCTGCTGGTGTTGCCGTTGTGCATCCCGGTGCTGATTTTCGGGACGGGCGCGGTGGAAGCCGTCAGCAGCGGCATGAGCGCGGTCTCGCATTTGTCCTTGCTGGGCGCGCTGCTGCTGCTGGCTTTGGTGCTTACGCCCTGGGTTACGGCTCAGGCGTTGCGTATTTCGATGGAGTGATGATTTGGCAATAAACTGGTTCAAGTATTCCGCACCCGCCACCTTTTACGAGTTGGCCGGCAAGCTGGTGCCCTGGTTTGCATGGCCGTCCGCGCTTCTGTTTGCCATCGGCGTGTATATCGGCTTCTTCGTGGCGCCTACCGATGCCGTGCAGGGAGAGGCTTACCGCATCATCTTCATCCATGTGCCGTCTTCCATCCTGTCCATGTTCCTTTACCTGATCATGGCGGGTTATGCCGCACTGGGGCTGATCTTCAACACGCGCCTGTCTTCCATGATGGCTTCCGCGCTGGCGCCGACCGGGGCGCTGTTCGCCTTCATCTCGCTGTGGACCGGTGCGCTGTGGGGCAAGCCGATGTGGGGCGCGTGGTGGGTGTGGGATGCGCGCCTGACTTCCGAACTCATCCTGCTGTTCCTGTATCTCGGTTTCATCGCGCTGCACGCCTCGATCGACGACCCGCGCCGCGCGGATCGCGCCAGCGCGCTGCTGGCCATCGTCGGCTCGGTTAACGTGCCGATCATTTATTTTTCGGTGAAGTGGTGGAACACCCTGCATCAGGGCTCTACCGTCAAGTTCACCGGCACCAGCATGCATGTGGCCATGCAGCAAGCCATGTTTTCCGTGCTGGCCGCCTGCTGGTTGTACGCCATCGCGGTCACGCTGGCGCGTGTGCGCAGCATCATCCTGGAGCGGGAACGCAATACCCAGTGGGTGGCCGAACTGCCGGAGGCGCGGTCATGAACTGGAGCGAATTTTTCGCCATGAAGGGCTATGGCTTCTATGTGTGGGGCTCATACGGCATGGCGCTATTGATATTCATCATTGAAATTGCGCTGGTGCGCCACAAGAGAACCATCACCTTGCAGGAGTTGCGCATGTTGCGCGATGCGGAAAAAGAGGAATAACGTGAAACCGCGCCAGAAAAAATTGATGTTCATCATTATCGGGGTCGCCCTTGTCGCGGCGGCAGTCGGCCTGGTGCTGTTTGCCCTGAAAAACAATGTCAGCCTGTATTTCACGCCGACCCAGGTGTACAACAAGGAAGCGCCGCAAGGCCGCAATTTCCGCATCGGCGGGCTGGTGGAGGCGGGCAGCGTGAAGCGCGAGAACGATGGCCTGACCGTGCATTTCACCATCACCGATACCGCGCGCAGCATGCCGGTGGTGTACAAGGGCATCCTGCCGGACCTGTTCAAGGAGGGCAAGGGCGTGGTGGCGCAGGGCAAGCTGGAGGCCGACAACGTGTTCCATGCCGAGGAAGTGCTGGCCAAGCACGATGAAAATTATATGCCCCCCGAAGCGACGCACGCTGTGGAACAGGCACAGAAGGGCCAGAATGTGCGGGTGGGCAAATGAAGACTGGGCAGATAATTTTGGCTTCGCCGCAAAATAAAAACGGAACTTCAGATGATCCCGGAACTCGGTAATTTCGCCCTCATTGTTGCGCTGTTCCTGGCATGCATCCAGGGCGTGCTACCCATAGTTGGCGCGGCACGCGGCAATGCCGCGCTGATGGGGATGGCGCGCCCCGTGGCGCTGGGCCAGGCGGTATTTGTGGCGATTGCCTTCGCCTGCCTGGCGCAGGCTTTCCTCTCCAGCGATTTTTCCGTGCTGTACGTGGCGCAGCATTCCAATTCGCAACTGCCGGCGCATTACCGTTTCGCCGCGCTGTGGGGCGGGCATGAAGGCTCGCTGTTGCTGTGGGCATTCATCCTGACCCTGTGGACGG
>JAQTOM010000022.1:21466-25522 GCA_028713345.1 Gallionellaceae bacterium
TTTTCCGTGCTGTACGTGGCGCAGCATTCCAATTCGCAACTGCCGGCGCATTACCGTTTCGCCGCGCTGTGGGGCGGGCATGAAGGCTCGCTGTTGCTGTGGGCATTCATCCTGACCCTGTGGACGGTGGCCGTGGCGCAGTTCAGCAGGCACTTGCCGGACGAGATGGTGGCGCGCGTGCTGGGCGTGATGGGACTGGTCTCCGTCGGCTTCCTGCTGTTCATGCTGTTCACCTCCGATCCGTTCGACCGCCTGCTGCCCGCAGCAGCAGATGGGCGCGACCTGAATCCGCTGTTGCAGGATCCCGGCCTGGTGTTTCATCCGCCCATGCTGTACATGGGCTATGTCGGCTTTTCAGTGGCCTTCGCCTTTGCCATCGCGGCGCTGCTGGGCGGGCAACTGGATGCGACGTGGGCGCGCTGGTCGCGCCCGTGGACGACGATAGCCTGGATATTCATGACTGCCGGGATCGCGCTGGGCAGCTGGTGGGCTTATTATGAATTGGGCTGGGGCGGCTGGTGGTTCTGGGACCCGGTGGAGAACGCTTCCTTCATGCCCTGGCTGGTGGGCACCGCGCTGGTTCATTCGCTGGCCGTGACGGAGAAGCGCGGCGCATTCAAGAGCTGGACCGTGCTGCTCGCCATCGGCGCATTTTCGCTGAGCCTGATGGGCACTTTCCTGGTGCGCTCCGGCGTGCTGACCTCGGTGCATGCCTTCGCTACCGACCCGCGCCGCGGCATCTTCATCCTGTCTTTCCTGGTGGTGGTGATTGGCGCCTCGCTGCTGCTGTTCGCCTGGCGCGCACCCAGGATCGGGCTGGGCGGCAAGTTCGATATCGTCTCGCGCGAGTCCATGCTGCTGGCCAACAACGTGATGCTGTCCGTGGCCGCCGCCTCGGTGTTTCTCGGCACGCTGTATCCCCTGTTCATGGATGCGCTGGGATTCGGCAAGCTCTCCGTCGGCCCGCCCTATTTCAATACCGTGTTCGTGCCGCTGATGGTGCCGATGGTGCTGATGATGGGGCTGGGTCCCATCGCGCGCTGGAAGCAGGCCAGCCTGCCGGACATGTGGACGCGCATCCGTTGGGCGTTCGCCGCCAGCCTGCTGATCGCGGCACTGTTGCCGCTGGTCATGGGCAAATGGACGCCGCTGATCGGCCTGGGGGTGCTGCTGGCGTTCTGGGTATTTACCACCGCGCTGCTCGACCTGCGCAAACGCGTGGGGCGCGAGGGCGGCTTAATGCAGCGCCTGAAGAGCCAGACACTCGGCTATTACGGCATGCAGCTCGCGCATATCGGGGTGGGGATATTCATTCTCGGCGTGACGCTGGTGAAGGGTTACGAAACCGAGCGCGATGTGCGCATGAATGTGGGCGACACGGTGAAAGCGGGCGGCTATGAGTTCCGTTTCGATGGCGTGCGCGAGCAGCCCGGGCCGAACTATGTGGCCTCGCGCGGCCAGATTAGCGTCAATAAAAACGGCCAACTGGTTACCCGGCTTTACCCCGAGAAACGCCAATACAACACTTCCAGCATGCCCATGACCGAGGCGGCGATCGACCCGGGGCTGCTGGGCGACCTGTATGTGTCGCTGGGCGAATCGATACCGGACAGCAACGGCGCGTGGTCGGTGCGCGTCTATATCAAGCCTTTTGTGGACTGGATCTGGGCGGGTTGCCTGCTGATGGGGCTGGGAGGCATATTGGCGGCGAGCGACCGGCGCTACCGCATCCATGCCAGGAAAAGCAGCAAGACTGCGGGCGGTGCTGCGGCAGACAAGCAAATGGAGCAGGCATCCGAGGTTAATGCCGCTCCGATAACCCCGGGGCAAGCCCCCTTCGACCAAGCTCAGGACAGGCTTCGACCAGACTCAGGACAGGCATCATGATGCGTTTCATCATTCCATTCATCGCCTTTGTGGCGATCTCGGTGTTCCTGTATCTGGGACTCAACCTCAATCCGCGCGAAGTGCCGTCGCCTCTGGTTGGCAAGCCCGCGCCCGCATTCACGCTGCCGCAGTTGCACGAGCCGGGCAAGAACTTTTCGCCGCAGGACATGCGGGGCAAAGTCTGGCTGCTCAATGTGTGGGCATCGTGGTGCGTTGCCTGCAAGGAAGAGCATCCCATCCTGGTGGCGCTGGCAAAGCAGGATGTGGTGCCCATCTACGGCATGGACTACAAGGACAAGAGCGAGGATGCCAAGGCATGGCTGGAGCATGGCGGCAACCCTTACGTGCTGAGCATATCGGATACGGAAGGCCGCATCGGCATTGATTACGGGGTGTACGGCGTGCCCGAGACCTATGTCATCGACAAGCAGGGCATCATCCAGTACAAACAGATCGGTCCGGTCACGCCGCAGGGGCTGAAAGAAAAAATATTGCCCCTGGTCGCCGAGTTGCAGAAAAAATGAGACGCCTGCTGATCCTGCTGTTGTGCCTGATTCCCCTGTTCGCCTTTGCGGGCGAGGCCAAGGATATCGCCGAGGACCCGGTGCTGGAAAAGCGCATGATCGGGCTGGCCGAGAACCTGCGCTGCCTGGTGTGCCAGAACGAATCCTTGGCCAGCTCCCATGCGGACCTGGCGAATGACCTGCGCCGCGAGGTGCGCGAGCAGATGAAGAAGGGGATGACGGACCAGCAGATCATCGACTACCTGGTATCGCGCTACGGCGATTTCGTGCTGTACGACCCGCCCGTTAGAACCAGCACTGTCGTGCTGTGGTTCGGCCCCTTGCTGATGTTCCTGGCAGGCGGCGCATGGCTGTTTTTCCAGTTGCGCAGGCGCCGCAAGAGCGTGCCGGAAACCCGGCTGACGCCGGAAGCGGAACAACGCGCTGCCGACCTGCTTGACGACGATAAAAATTAAACACTAAAGACCCTAGGCATGACCCTATTCTGGATAATTTGCACGCTGCTTCTGGCAGTCGCATCACTGTTTGTTGTGCTGCCCCTGTTGCGCAGTACGGCCAAGAGCAACCATGTGCAGCGCGATGCCGCCAACCTGGAGATTTTCCGCGACCAGGTTGCCGAGATGGATGCCGACCTGCACAACGGCCTGCTCACGCCGGAGCTGTATGAGCAGGGCAAACGCGAATTGCAGGCGCGCCTGCTGGACGAGGTAAAAGCCACGGAAGGAAGCGGCAGCCTGCCGGCGCGCAACCCTCCCAAGGTGCTGGCCATCGTGCTGGTGGTATTGCTGCCGCTCGCCTCCGTCGGATTGTATTTGAAGCTGGGCAACCTGAACGCGTTCCTGCCGCAGGTTACCCATGCCACTGCGGACGGCTTCGGCGCGTTGCGCTCCGAGGCCGCGCTCAAGACACTGGAAGAAAAGCTGGCGAAGAAACCGCAAGACCCGGAAAGCTGGCTGCTGCTGGCGCGCTCATATGTCGAGCTGGAGCGCTTTACAGATGCCGTCAGGGCCTATGACAAACTGACCCAGCTGGTGCCCGACGAGGCGCAGTTATGGGCGGATTATGCCGATGCGCAGGCGATGGCGAACGGGCAGAGCCTGGCCGGGAAACCCGCCGCCTTGCTGGACAAGGCGCTGGCGGTTGACCCCAACAACGCCAAGGCACTCGCCCTGGCCGGCACGGCGGCAATGGAACGCGGCGATTATCCTGCCGCGATACAGCACTGGGAAAAATTGCTCAAGCTGATGCCCAAGGATTCCGAAGACGCAAAAATGGTCGAGGGCGGCATCCAGCAGGCACGGGATTTTCTTGCGCAGCTCAAGCAAGCCGCACCCGCGCAACGTGCGCCAGCCGCCGAAGGGAAAAAGCCCGCAACGGGGGGCAAGTAACGTATCGGTAGCGTGAAGGTTTTATAGTGCGGTGGCGTGCATAGTCGGGAGCCGCCCGGCGGCGACTAATGCCGTTCGTGGTGATAACCAGCGACTTGCCTGCCGTAGTTTGGCAGCTTAGTCGGATGGCTAGTTGTTTCACCAGCCTGTCGAACCACTGGCCTCTTACCCCAAACCAACTTCGCCGGGGGTAGCCCGGCGGCTAGTCACTTTCTTTTGCTTCGCCAAAAAGAAAGTAACCCAAGAAAAAGCGACCC
>JAQTOM010000023.1:0-1507 GCA_028713345.1 Gallionellaceae bacterium
CCCATCCGCTCAATGCGCGCTTCGTGTCGCGTGACAACCTGCTGGAAGCACGCGACGAAATGTTGTTCGAGCGCGAGCCATCGGCGATTCTGGAAAGTTTTTTGCTGATGGAGCAACACCCGCGTTTAACCGGGTTTTCAGCCTCTGCCCTGCGTGCGCTATGGCACGCACGCCATAAAATAGACGCGTCGTTCCGGCGCGACGCCAGGAACCGTGCGCTATTCCTGGATATCCTGCGCCAGCCGCAGGGCATCACCCACGTGTTGCGACGCATGAGCCGGCACGGCATTCTGGGCCGCTACCTGCCCGCCTTCGGGCGCATCGTCGGGCAGATGCAGCATGATCTATTCCACGCCTATACCGTGGATGAACACATCCTGATGGTGGTGCACAACCTGCGCTGTTTCACCCTGGAGAAACATGCACACGAATTTCCCTTGTGCAGCAAACTGATCAAGGATTTTGCCCGCCCGGAAGTGCTGTACATTGCCGGGCTGTTCCACGATATAGCCAAGGGACGCGGCGGCGATCATGCCCTCAAGGGACGCGTGGACGCCGCACGCTTCTGCAAACAACACGGCTTGACGCGCGAGGACAGCGAACTGGTGGTGTGGCTGGTGGAGCATCACCTCACCCTGTCTGCCACGGCGCAAAAACAGGACTTGTCAGATCAGGACGTGATTGCAGCGTTCGCCGCAAAAATACCGAATGATCGCTACCTGATGGCACTGTACCTGCTCACCGTAGCGGACATCCGCGCCACCAGTCCAAAAGTATGGAATGCCTGGAAAGGCAAGCTGCTAGAAGACCTGTTCCATGCCACACAACGCTACATGACGGGCGGCAAAATCGCCGATCAGATCGGCGAAATCCGCGCCCACACACGGGAGTTGCTTAACCTGTATGCGATTGCGCCGGAAGTCCATGAATTGCTATGGGCGCAGTTTGACGCGGAGTATTTCCTGCGCCACGAACCGGATGAAATCGCCTGGCACACCCGCTTGCTGGCACACCGCGTCAATAGTGCAACACCCATCGTCAAGGCACGCCTGAGCCGCATCGATAAAGGCCTGCAAGTGATGGTGTACAGTCCGGATCAGCCTTATTTGTTCGCCCGCATCTGTAGTTTTTTTGAACGGATACACTACAACATCATGGAAGCCAAGATACATACCACCCAGCACGGCTATGCGCTGGATAGTTTCATGGTGATGAATGCTGGCAACAGCACGGTGGAGTACCGTAACGTGATGAGCTACGTCGAGTACGAATTGACACAAAAACTTTGCGGTTCGGAAGCGCCTCCGGCGCCGCATTCAGGCAGGATAAGCCGCCAGCTCAAGCACTTCCCTATCGTACCGGAAGTCAGCATAGAAGCGGACAAGAAAGACCACTATGTGCTTTCCATCATTGCCGGTGACCGCCCCGGCTTGCTGGCACGCATTGCGTATGTGCTGGCGCGCCACCACATTAATCTGCGGAGTGCCAAGATCAACACACTGGGAGC
>JAQTOM010000023.1:1607-19773 GCA_028713345.1 Gallionellaceae bacterium
ACATTGAGGATTGCTTTTTTCACCCATTGCTCCTGATCGCGGTACGCCGATTCCACCTCTTTCTGGCACGCGATATAGGAAGCATAATCTGCGAGCAGCAGGTAATGATCACCGTGCTGTAACAGCGCATCTATAATAGGCCTGAAGCGATCCGGTTCGCCCGGCGAGAAAAATCCCGAGCCAATCATGTCGAGCACTTCCTTCAATTCGATATTGGCGTGGTAGAAATTCCAAGGCTGGTAGTCATCCGATTTCACTCTGGCAACTTCCGTGGCGGTCAGCCCGAATATAAAAATATTGTCCGCCCCTACTTCGTCGCCAATCTCGATGTTGGCGCCGTCCAGGGTGCCGATGGTCAGCGCACCATTCAATGCCAGCTTCATGTTCCCGGTGCCCGAAGCCTCCGTACCTGCGGTGGAAATCTGTTCTGAAAGGTCGGCTGCCGGGATCATGTTTTCAGCAGTTGAAACATCATAATTGGGCACGAATACCACTTTGAGATGGTTATTCACCTGCGGATCGTTATTGATAATGTCGGCAACATCATTGATAAGTTTGATGATGAGTTTGGCCCTGACATATCCCGGCGCCGCCTTGCCGCCAAAAATAACCGTGCGCGGTACGCAGTCGGCGGCAGGATTGCGGCGGATGCGGTTGTATAACGTCACCACATGCAACAAATTGAGCAGTTGCCGCTTGTATTCGTGGATACGCTTGATCTGCACGTCAAATAGCGAGTCTGCGTTGATATTGATATCAAGTTTTTGTTTTACCAAGGCGACAAAACGTTCCTTGTTTGCACGTTTGATCGCGGCAAAATCCTTGCGGAAAGCCGCGTCATCGGCAAGCGGAATAAGCCGTTTCAACTGGCTCAAGTCCTTGATCCAGTCACGGCCAATGCGCGATGAAATAAGTTCGGACAGGCGCGGGTTGGCCTGGTTCAGCCAACGGCGCGGCGTGATGCCGTTGGTCATATTGATGATCTTTCCGGGGTAAAAACGGTCGAAATCTGCAAAAATAGTCTGCTTCATCAGTTCGGTGTGGATTTGCGCCACCCCGTTCACCTTATGGCTGCCGACGATGGCCAGATGCGCCATGCGAACCCGTCTGCCTCCCGTCTCGTCGATAATGGACATGCGGCGCAATATCTCGTTGTCGCCGGGATAGCGATGCATTACATCCCTCAGGAAACGATGATTGATTTCGTAAATGATTTGCAAATGGCGCGGCAACACGCTTTCGAACAAGGCAACCGGCCATGTTTCGAGCGCCTCCGGCATCAGTGTGTGGTTGGTGTAGGCGAAAGTGCGGGTGGTAATATCCCATGCCTTACCCCATTCCAGATGATGCTCATCCACCAGCACGCGCATCAGTTCGGCTATGGCGATGGAGGGGTGGGTATCATTCATCTGGATCGCGACCTTGTCGGGCAGCGCGTCGAAATCATCGTGATGTTTTTCATAGCGATAAAAAATATCCTGCAGTGAAGCACAAACGAAGAAGTATTGCTGCTTGAGGCGCAACTCGCGGCCCATAGCCGTGGTGTCGTCCGGGTAAAGCACCTTCGACAGGTTTTCCGACTCGTTCTTGTCCTCAACTGCCTTGATGTAGTTGCCCTCGTTGAAATAACGCAACTCGAAATCGCGCGACGCCTTGGCTGCCCAGAGCCGCATATTATTGACAGTCTTGGTGCCATATCCGGGAATAGGCGTATCGTAAGCCATTGCCATCACGTCATCAGTATCCACCCAGTGGTGGCGCTCGGCGCCATGTTCATCCATGTACTGAACCACGCGGCCATGGAACTTGACATGGAACAGCACTTCCGGGCGCGAGAATTCCCAAGGGTTGCCATAACGCAGCCAGTTATCGGGGTGCTCGACCTGCCTGCCATCCTCAATTTGCTGCGAAAACATGCCGTACTCATACCGGATGCCGTAACCGTAGCCGGGCAGGCTGAGCGTCGCCATGGAATCCAGGAAGCAGGCCGCAAGCCTTCCCAGCCCGCCATTACCGAGTGCGGCATCCACCTCGATTTCCTTTATCCTGTCCAGATCAATTCCCAGTTCACAGAGCGCCTGACGGTATTCCTGGTCAAAACCCACGTTATACAGGCTGTTCATCAGCGTGCGCCCTATCAGGAACTCCATGGAAAGATAATAAACCCGCTTGGCATCACTGGCGTAATAGCTACGCATGGTCTCCATCCAGCGGTCAATCATGCGGTCACGCGCCACAAATGCAGCAGTAAAAAACCAGTCTCGATCCTTGGCGGTAAAAGAGTCTTTGCCTACCGAGTAGGTTAAGTGCTCCAAAAAAGATTGCTTGATTGAAGATACATCGGAGCCGATTTTCTCTGGAGCCAGAAATGGTTTTACCGGGTCTTTTGACATTTATTTACCCTCATTGGATTCAAATTCTCGAGTCCGACATTCAATGCCGGGTTAATTGGGGACAACCCAAAGAATACCTTACCCGTGTTTTGCCAGTCCAGATATTTGCCAAGGTGCAGGTTCAAACCGGTTTAATTCCTATCCAGCCACCCTGGCAACTCATCGAGAAACGCAGCTGAGTGGGTGGCGCGCAGCAAAGGCCGGTGGGACGGCATCCTTGGCATCCATGGAGGTGACGATAATGGGCAGCAGGTTGAACCCCAGCTTGTTCCTGATCCGCGCACAGGTTTTGAGGCCGCTGACACCCGGCATATTGATGCGAGCAGGCCTAAATCAATCTTCTGTGCGGTAATGAGATCGATGGCCTCTTCTCCATTCGAGGTTCCGCTGAACTCCGCATCAAATTCGACGAGCAGCGTTTGCACATGCAGGCGAAAACTGCGCTGGTCATCGATGATAGGAATTCTGACTACATGGACAGATTCATTTTGTTGTAGCCGCCGTGTTACCCCCGGCATCCACCATCACACCACTACATTCCCCTGATCCACCGCCATTGTGATTTCCATTTCCCCTTTCTGAAACGGCCATTGCAGCGTCAGCATTACCGCCTGCATGATTTTCTCGAATCCGGCTTCGGATTGCGATACGGTGAAGTAAGGAGCGCCATGCAACTGCACCAGGTGATTAGTATCCAGCGCCAGATGCCCGCCCAGCACACTGTCGTCCAGTATCAGGCCATTGCCATCATCCAGTTCGAGCACGCTGCCAAAGCCGCCAAGAATTTTACCGGCCTGGATGTAGCGCCCGGCAAAACCATCGCAACTCGGCATTGCCAGCGCAATGCGGGTGAGCATGTTCCCCGGTGACACGCCGCTCAGGCTGTAACTCACCACCAAACGGTTGGCCTTCAACGCAATACGTTTCAGCACGCCGCCGCCATCCAGCTCGGCGCGGAACAGTATCCCCTCGGCATCCGCCTCGACCAATTCATAGACCAGTCCGGTGGTCTTGCCTTCCAGCAAAATAAAGTCACGGAACAGGGTCTGGGCATGCTCCGCCGCCACCATATCCAGCGCCGAGATTTCATGCTTGAAGGCCACGCGGTCATGCGCCGAGGCGATGCCGCTGCCTTCATGTTGCCGCGAGGCGTGGCTGGATTCAATTTTCCTGAAATAATGTTCCGACTGGCGGCTGAGGGTGTCGCCGAAGTTGTGCGCCAGCGGATACGCGTCCAGCTCGCACAGGCTGGCGCTGCCATCCAGTTTCACGACAGCCTGCAAGGATTTGTTGTGCAGGAAAATTTCATCCACCCCATCGCTGTCCGCGTCCATGCAGGTAAACTTTTCCCGCGGGGAAACATGGTCCAGCATGGCCTCCAGCTTGACGATAGCGCCGTACACCGAACGGCGCAGGTGCGGCAGGTACAGGCCGCCGAACAGCCCGTGCCAATAGGCATCGTTGGCCTGCGCGATGTAGAGCTGGTCGAGCATCGCTGGCATATGTTTTTTCTCCGGCAGGTTGTGCAAGCGCTCGGATAATCCCAGCATGCGCTTATGCATCCAGTTCGATTCAGGATAACGCGTGAAAAAATTCTTCCAGATGCCGCCGCGCAGGAACGCCTTGCGCCCTTCGTAATGGCCGCCCGCCTTTTCCGTCTTGACCAGGTCGGCGTAGGTGTGCGCCGCCGCCGTCGGCAATGTCCACTCGTTCATCTCGATGTAGGAGGTGGTGGGCAGGTATACGATGCCGCGGGTTTTTTCGGCGGCGTGGTAGTCGCGGTAGGTCTGCGTGGTGATTTTCGGCGAAGCCAGCACGCCGCGAATGAAATCTTCCAGCCAGCCCTTTTCATACACCCACTGGTAGGTTTCCGGCCAGATGCCGAATTTCTCGATGTCGTCGAAATATACGGCTGATGCCTGAATGTCGCTTCTGGCAAGGCTTTCCAGATAGGACACCACATCGTGTGCGGGGGAGAACGGCATGCGGTAGCGCAACGCCTCGGAAATAGGAAACAAATCCAGCTTGCGCCCGTCTTCCTCGGTGGTGAAATAGCCGTTCAATTCTTCGACACGTTTGCCGCTGCACAGAAAATGGTAGTCGTCCACGGTGACGTACTCGATTTTCGCATCGGACAAGGCAGGAACGACCGTCGCCTCCCACACTCTCTCGGTCAGCCACGCTCCTTGCGGGCGCTCGCCCATACAGGCTTCCAGCTTGTCGGACAACATGACGATCTGGCCGATGCGATCGCGGTTGGGGATGACCGCCAGCACCGGCTCGGTGTCACCTCCGCCGAACATCTCGACCTGCCCGCGCTGCACCATCTCGGTGAGCAGCGCCATGTCCTGCGGGTATTTGTCGAACAGGTAGTCGAGCAGCCAGCCGCTGAAATGTACGGCAAAACGAAATTCCGGATAGCGGTGCAGTATCTTCAGGAATGGCTTGTAGCAGCGCTGATACGCGTCATCCACCACTTCTGGGAAATTACCTACGGGTTGATGGGCGTGAACACCAAAAAGCAGGGAAACCGTTTTGTGTGCTGTCATCTTTCGATTCCGTTGAGTGTAGTTGTCATGAACCGCGCCGCATCGTACCGCCCGCTTCAGCCGCGCCGCCGCCTTTGCTGATTGGATAGTTCAGGTTTGCCGGAACGGGTAACTTCAACAAGTGGTAAAGCTGCATCAGGTTGTGGCGGTACAGGCGATCAAAGCTTTCCACCGCGTGGGACGGATTGTAATCACCAAACCACCAGAACCAGTCCGAGCTTTCGCATGAACACAACTGCTTTTCCGCAGCCCGCTGCTCATCTGCGCTCAGGCGGCCACCCGCCATGACCATGTCATAATTCTGCTTCGCCATGCACAACAGATCCCATGCGTGGTTCTTGTCGGTCGAGCCGATCCAGGTGGAGAAAGTCCCATACACCCAGCTGCCCGCAACCAGGCGCGGCAACTCCCCTTCCCTGGCATAACCAGCCACTTGGTCACCGTCGTTTGATGGCTTAGTGAAATGGCTAGCAGTTTCATCAGGCAGATGGCTAATATTTCCATCCAACCCCTGCCAGCTTTCCGCATCGCGCCGATCCAGATACTGGCTATAGGTTGTGGTGCGAATTTCCGGATGCTGCTCCAATACGGAGTACAGATCATCCAGGAAGTGATAGCCGTTATACGGATAATATTCCCAGGCGTTTTCACCGTCGAGGATGACGCTTACCAGCGGTGTTTCTCCGTCGGGAGCCTGTTGTGCAATCGCATCGAGCTGAGCAACAAAGTGCAGCGCTGCATCTTTCCCGAACCAGCGCGAATATTCAAAACCGATCAAGTCGGACAGATGGTCGTCGCGGAAAAAACAGGGTGTGCCGCTTGCCGCACCCTGTAGATGGTAGGGACGATAGAGGTATTGCCCATGCTCGGGCAGGGATGGGTTTGCGGCACGCAGGCTGTTGGTCAGCACTGCCTGGCCGCTCGCGGTCCAGCGGCATTCCTGCTCGGCCAGCACCTCCAGGAACGCGGTTGAAACCGCGCCTTCCGCCGGCCAAACGCCTTGTGGAGCAGCGCCAAAACGGATGCGATGACTTTCCCGCGCGGAAGCCAGGTGCGCCTGCACGCGCCCCTTTCCGCCGGGATAGCAGCGCGACTGCGGCAAGCTGCAGTCCGGCGCACTTTCCCGCGCGCTATGCAGGTCAATCAGCAGCGGACCAATCGGATGATAGTGCGGCGTAGTGGAAATCTCGATTTGCCCGCTCTCGGCCAGCTTGCGGTAACGCGGAATAATACCTGAAATGAGATGGCCGACCAGGTGAAACAGCTGCTTGCGGTCGGCATGGTCATATCCGCCATCCTTGCTCATGAGCTGGATGACGAAATCGTGCTGGCGGCGCACGCTTTCGCCACACCATACCAGGTGGTACCAGACCAGCAAATCGGCAAGATATTGCCCGGACAAATAAGCCAGCCCCGTACTGCCTCCGGATTCAAGCGTCTTGAACAGGTCGAACAGGCGGCTATAGGTGGGATAAGGCTCGATCATTTTGCGGTGGTTAGTGCGGAAGCAGCTATCCAGCATCAGGTCGCGTTCAGCCTCGCTCAGTTCATTGAGATTCTCGCGCGCCAGCAGCTGCAGCAGCGGATCGCGGATCTGGCCGCTGGCGAACTGCTGTTCGTAGTCTTCCAGTTGGTCCAGCAACACCGGCACGAAATTCACCACCGCCTTCACCTGCGGGTGCTGCTCCAGGTGATAGGCCATGTCTGTGTAATCCTTCATGGCGTGCAGATAGACCCACGGCAACAGGAAATCACCCGTGGCGTAATCGCGGTAGTCTGGCTGGTGCATATGCCAGAGAAAAACCAGATCGAGGTGTTTAGACATAAAGGTATAGATTCAATCGGCAAGCATCTTACACGACGGAAGCTTGCAGCCATGCTAAAGCATGCCGTGCACATCCTGTCCCAGCATTTCCGGTGTGATGAGCGTAATGCCTTTTTCAGTTACAAAAAACCGCTCTGCATCTTCTTCGCGATTCACTCCGACAACCATGTCTTCCGGGATCACGCAGTTTTTGTCCACCACTACACGTTTGAGCGTGACATTACGGCCCACTTCGACATTGGGCAGGATCACGGAATCTTCAATGTTGCTGAAACTATGCACGCGCACATTGGAGTACAACAGCGAACGGCGCACTGTCGCACCGCTGATGATACAGCCGCCGGATACCAGTGAGTCCACGGCCATGCCACGGCGCGCATCGTCGTCAAACACGAATTTTGCCGGGGGTAATTGCTCCTGGTGCGTCCAGATCGGCCACTCCCGGTCATACATATTGAGGTCGGGAGTAACCTTGGTGAGTTCCATATTCGCCTCCCAGTAGGAATCGATAGTTCCCACATCGCGCCAATACGGTACACCGCCATCCATTGTGACGCAGCTGCTTTTAAAACTCTGCGCAATCACGCGATAGCCAGACGACACCAGGTACGGAATGATGTCCTTGCCGAAATCATGTTGCGAACCTGGATCACTTGCATCGCGCGCCAGCTGTTCACACAAGAAATCCATATTGAATATATAAATACCCATGCTGGCCAACGCCAAGCCAGGTTTGCCGGGAATGTGCTTGGGATGTTCCGGCTTCTCGCTGAAATCCACTACCCTTGATTCCTCGTTTACCCCCATCACACCGAATTCCCTGGCATCGTTGATGGGCACCTCGAGACAGGCGACAGTCATATCTGCCCGGCTTTCCACGTGACAAGCCAGCATCTTGCCGTAATCCATCTTGTAAACATGGTCACCTGCCAGTATCAGCACGTAATCGGGATTGGATTCGCGCAGAATGTCCAGATTCTGGAACACGGCATCGGCAGTGCCCTGATACCACGATTCCTGCACCCACTGCTGCGCCGGCAGCACGTCTATGAATTCGCCGAATTTACCATTCAGGAAACTCCAACCGTGCTGGATGTGCTGAATCAGGCTATGCGACTTGTATTGCGTGGCCACGCCGATGCGCCGGATGCCGGAATTGACACAGTTCGACAGCACAAAGTCGATGATGCGGAACTTCCCGCCGAACGGCACCGCCGGTTTGGCCCGCCAGTCCGTCAATTGGTGCAGGCGGCTACCTCTCCCCCCCGCCAGCACCATGGCGTAGGTGTTTTTCGTCATCCAACTGACTAAACGGGCTTTATCTTGCTCCAACATAAATTCTGGCACCGGATTAATTAGGATATACTGCGCACTGTATCAGATTCCGGTTATAGTCTGAGCTAAATTATGGCTATATTCAACCCGCACCCATGAAAAAACACCCCCGTTTAAAAACCGACCCACGCGCCGAGTTGCTTCTGCAAGGGCGCTTGCATGATCCCTTTGCCTATCTCGGACTGCATCAGGAAAAAGAGGGGCATGTGGTGCGGGTGTTCAATCCCCACGCAAGCGAAGTCCGGCTTGAAACTGCACACGGCAGCGAACCATTGCAACGGGTTCACCCGGTCGGCCTGTTTGAGTGGCGTGGCACTGCCCCCCCCCCTCACCCTTACCAGTTTTGCCTCACAGAAGATGGCAGGCAGCGCCTGGTATATGACCCCTATGCGTTTGTCCCGCAAATCTCCAGCTTCGACCTGCACCTGTTCAACGAAGGCAAGCTGCATCAGGGCTACCGCATCCTCGGCTCGCATGCTGCGCAAATTGACGGCATCTCCGGTATGCGTTTTGCCGTATGGGCGCCAAATGCCGAGCGCGTCAGCGTGGTGGGCGAATTCAACCGCTGGGACGGACGTATCCACCTGATGGCGGTGCATGGTTCCAGCGGCGTGTGGGAGCTGTTCATTCCGGGCATCGAGCAAGGCGTGTTATACAAGTTCGAGATTTATAATGTGGCGGGCAAATTACTGACCAAGACCGACCCCTACGCCAACGCTTTCGAGTTGCGCCCCGGAACTGCCGGGCGCGCCGGAGTGGAAATCACCCACACGTGGCAGGATACGGAGTGGATAACGCAGCGCAGCCAATGGGATTGGCTGCATGCTCCGCTCAATGTCTATGAAATCCATGCCGGTTCATGGAAACGCCACCCGGATGGCAGCTTCTATACCTACCGTGAGCTGGCTGAACACCTGGTCCCTTACGTCAAGGACATGGGCTACACCCATGTTGAACTGATGCCTGTTTCGGAGCATCCGCTGGATGAGTCGTGGGGTTATCAGACCACCGGTTATTTTGCCGCGACCAGCCGCTTCGGCTCTCCTGATGACCTGTGTCATTTCGTGGATAGCTGCCACCAGGCCGGGATCGGCGTGCTGCTCGACTGGGTGCCGGCGCATTTCCCGCAAGATGCTTTTGCGCTGGCGCGCTTCGACGGTACCGCGCTGTACGAACACGAAGATCCGCGCCTGGGCTTCCATCAGGACTGGGGCACGCATATCTTCAACTATGGCCGCAATGAAGTAAAAAGTTTCCTGTTGTCGAGCGCGCATTACTGGTTATCCGAATTCCATTTCGACGGCCTGCGCGTCGATGCGGTGGCTTCCATGCTTTACCTCGATTATTCGCGCAAGCACAACGAATGGCTACCGAACAAATATGGCGGACGTGAAAATATTGAGGCTATCGAGTTTCTGCACGAACTCAACATCATGGTGCACGATGTTTTCCCGGGTGCGCTGACGCTGGCCGAGGAATCCACTTCCTGGCCCGCCGTGTCGCGTCCGGTATATCTCGGCGGCCTGGGCTTTTCCATGAAGTGGAATATGGGCTGGATGAACGACACGCTCAGTTTCATGCGCTTCGACCCGGTCCACCGCTGTTATCACCTTAATCAGCTGACCTTCAGCCAGCTTTATGCCTACACTGAAAACTTCATGCTGCCGTTCTCGCATGATGAGGTGGTGCACGGCAAGGGTTCATTGCTCGGCAAAATGCCCGGTGATGCATGGCAGAAGTTTGCCAATTTGCGCCTGCTGCTGTCCTACCAGATGGCCAGCCCGGGCAAGAAACTCAACTTCATGGGCAATGAATTCGGACAAGGGCCTGAATGGCGCTCGGGCTGGGAACTTGAATGGCGGCAGCTCGGGTTTCAGCAGCATCGTGGCATACAGAGCATGGCACGTGACCTGAACCATCTTTACCGCACCCTGCCGGCCCTGTATGAACAGGACTTCGAGCAAGGTGGTTTTTCCTGGCTGGACTGCCAGGATGCGGAACGCTCACTGCTCTCCTTCATGCGCCGCGGATGCAGCGGCGATACCATCATCGCCGTCTTTAACTTCACTCCCGTGCCGCGCAGCCGTTACCGCATCGGGCTGCCGTTCAAATGCGCCTACCGGGAAATTTTCAACAGCGATTCGCACTATTACGGCGGCAGCAATCTCGGCAATGCCGGCGAAGTTCATGCCGAACAAATACCCTGGATGGGACAACCCTATTCAGTTGAGATACAATTGCCGCCACTGGCAGGTGTTATGCTAGCTCCGGCATGATTCTGTAGCAACGTATCGCCAACCTAGAAAGGGGATTATCATGGCTACAACCAGCAAAAAAATCACCTCCAAGACCACAACCACGGCAGCAAAAACACCGCCCGCCAAAAAAACTATTGCCGCAACACCGGCAGTTAAAAAGCCGGTAGCCAAAGCGGCCACAAAGAAAGTGGCTGCAACTCCGGTCAAAAAAGCGGGCGCAGTAAAATCCAAAAAATCGCTACCGACAACAGGCAGCGCCGCCAAAGCCAAGCCGGTCAAGGCAGCAACAACCAGTAAAGGCACACCCAGGAAGAGCAATCCAAAAACAACCGTGTCACCCGAAGAGCGTTACCAGATGGTTGCCGCCGCCGCATATCTGCGCGCCGAGAAGCGTCATTTTGCCAGCGGCCATGCGCTGGATGACTGGATCGCTGCCGAAGCCGATATTGATGCAATGCTCAAAGGTTGATGGTGGCTTGCTTTTGAGTTCACCATGTCAACGCTAACGCGCTCCCCTGCCTGGCAAGCATTAACGGCCCACCAAAGCGTCATCAGCAAGCAAACCATGCGCGAGATGTTTCGCGCTGACCCGGCACGCTTCGACAAATTCTCGCTGCAACTGGATGGCCTGCTGCTGGACTACTCAAAGAACCTCATCACGGAAGAAACGCTTGCGCTGTTGCTGAAGCTGGCGCGCCAGTCAAAACTGGATGAGTGGATCACGCGCATGTTCAACGGCGAGAAGATCAATACCAGCGAACGGCGTGCGGTGCTGCATACCGCGTTGCGCGCCCCGCACGGATCTTCCCTGGTTGTGGATGGCAAGGATGTCATGCCGGACGTGCATCGCGTACTGGATCACATGCGCCGGTTTTCCGGTGCAGTGCGCGATGGCTCGCTGTGCGGATACACCGGCAAGCCATTCCGGGATGTGGTGAATATCGGCATTGGCGGCTCCGCATTGGGGCCGCTCATGGTCAGTGAGGCGCTCAAGCCTTATGGCGACCCGCAACTCAACGTGCATTTCGTTTCCAATGTGGACGCCACCGACCTGATAGAAACGCTCAAGCGCCTCGATCCGGAAACCACGCTTTTCGTCGTCAGTTCAAAAACCTTCACCACCCAGGAAACGCTCGCCAACGCGCACTCCGCGCGCACCTGGCTGGTTAATCACCTGCAAGCGGAAGATGCCGTGGCCAAGCATTTTGCGGCAATCTCGACCAACCTCGCCGCAACATCGAAATTCGGCATCAACCCGGACAACGTGTTCGAATTCTGGGATTGGGTCGGTGGCCGTTATTCCATCTGGTCGGCGATAGGCCTGTCCGCCGCGCTTTACATCGGCATGAATAATTTCGAGCAGTTTCTTGCCGGCGCCCACGCCATGGACAGGCACTTCCGCGAAACGCCGTTCGAGCGCAACATGCCAGTGATCATGGGCATGCTCGGCATCTGGTACGCCAACTTTTTCGATGCCGGTTCAAATGCCATCCTGCCCTACGATCAGTACCTGCAACACTTTCCCGCCTACCTGCAACAACTGGAAATGGAGAGCAACGGCAAGCGCGTGGATCGTGACGGGCAATGGGCGGACTATGCGACGCAGATGGTGGTGTGGGGCGAACCCGGCACCAACGGCCAGCATTCGTTCTACCAGTTGATGCATCAAGGCACACACATCATTCCCGCCGATTTTCTCGCACCGATTGCCAGCCATAACCCGCTGGGCGAGCACCATGCCATGCTGCTGGCCAACTGCTTCGCACAGACCGAGGCGCTGATGCTGGGTAAAACACCAGAGGAGGCCCGTGCCGAACTCGTGGCGCAAGGATTTAGTGGTGAAGCGCTGGAATCACTGCTGCCATACAAGGTTTTCCCGGGCAACCGCCCGACCAACACGCTATTGTTTGACAAGCTCGATCCGCACACGCTGGGAATGCTGATTGCACTCTATGAACACAAGGTATTTGTGCAAGGTGTGGTGCTTAACATCAACTCGTTCGATCAATGGGGTGTCGAATTCGGCAAACAACTCGCTGGCAGGTTGTTGCCGGAACTTCAGGGTGGGCAGCCCGCAACCCGGCACGATGCTTCAACCAATGGCTTGATCAACCATTATTTGGCAAGATAAACAGTAGCTTTTTCAGCCTACGGATAGGCGTTACAGATGAAGCGCCTCACAACCTTTGTAACTCCCTGATCAATTCGCGGGTATGCAGTATCTTGCCCGCGAGATGGTGGTTCAGCAGCATGCGCATCAACTGCTTGCTTTGCTGCGCGCTGAACGCATCGCTGTAGTCATCGGCAGCCATGTCTCGCAACGTCTTGCCTGATACCGCCAGGCCGTCCGGCGTATCGGACGTGTCGGCAACCGCGCCGCGCTCGATTACATAACGGTATTGCGTCTTGGTGTCTATCGGCTTACCGCTGTCCGCCTCATGCTCCAGCAGCAGCGCATAACCCAGTTCCTGCAACAGGTGTTTCTCGAAACAGCGCAAGGTGGCGGCATGGTCTTGTTCATGTGCCAGCCGTTGCAGGGTGTGCTGGTAATAGTCGAACAACTGCTCGTGCGGGTCGTCGCGCACCATCAGGTTGAGCAGCAGTTCGTTCAGGTAGAAGCCGCACAGCAACGCCCTGCCCTGCAACTGCGGCTGGCCGCCCTGCCACTCGGCGCTGTGCAGGGTACGCAACTCATGCTTGCCGAACCAGCTTAACGTCAACGGCTGAAAGCCCATCAACAGCCCGCGCATGGCCGATCTCGGGCGCCGCGCACCGCGCGCTACCAGCGCCACCCGGCCACGCTGACGGCTGAAAACTTCCAGCACCAGGCTGGTCTCGCGATAGGGGTAACTGTGCAGCACGAAGGCGGGCTGCTCTTCCTGACGGTGCTTATGCGCGGTCATTCATAACCCAAAGACTTCAACACCCGCTCGTCGTCCGCCCAGCCGCTCTTGATCTTGACGAACACCTCCAGGAATACCTTTGCGCCGAACAGTTTTTCCATGTCCAGCCGCGCCTGGGTGGCGATCTCTTTCAGCTTCTCTCCCTTGGCGCCGATCAGCATGGCCTTGTGCCCTTCCTTGTCCACCAGGATGGCGGCATGGATGCGGCGCATGCCGCTTTTTTCCTGCTTGAACTGTTCGATCACCACGCTGACCGAATAGGGCAATTCTTCGCCGGTGAAGCGGAATACTTTCTCGCGCAGCAGCTCGGCTGCCAGGAAGCGTTCGTTGCGGTCGGTGATCTCGTCTACGGCATAGATGGGGTCGCCCTGCGGCAGGTATTGGCGGATGGCCTCCAGCAGGGTATCGAGCTGCTTGTCCAGCTTGGCGCTGACCGGCACGATGGCGGCGAAATGCTGTCCGGCGGCGATGCCTTCGATGAACGGCAGCAGTTCGCTCTTGTCCACCATGACGTCCACCTTGTTGAGGACCAGGATCACCGGCACATCCTTGGGTAACAGCTTCAATACCTGCTGGTCGCGCTCGTCGTAATGCCGCGCCTCGAGCACGAACAGCACCACGTCTACGTCGCGCAGGCTGCTGGTCACCACACGGTTCATGCCGCGATTCAGCGCGTTCTTGTGCTGGGTCTGGAAGCCGGGGGTATCCACGAATACGAACTGGCTGTACTCATCGGTCAGGATGCCGGTGATGCGGTGGCGCGTGGTCTGCGCCTTGCGCGAGGTGATGCTGATTTTCTGCCCGATGAGATGATTGAGCAGCGTGGACTTGCCCACATTCGGGCGTCCGACGATGGCGATGAAGCCGCTATGGAATGGGGTGTTTGTCATAAAAGTTGAAAACCTTATTTAACCACGGAAGACACGGATAACACGGAGAAATAAACAACGCTATTATCGCTTCCCTGCCCGTGAAACATGCCTTTTGTTCCTTCCGTGTCATCCGTGTTTTCCGTGGTTGAAATGTTTTTCAAGAGTGAATTTTTCGATAGGCCTCTTCGGCGGCGGCCTGTTCTGCGCTGCGGCGGCTGGCACCCTCGCCGCGCGTGGTGAGTTTCAATTTCTCGATCTCGCATTCGACCTGGAACAGTTGCGCATGTGCCTCGCCCCGAGTCGCGATCACCGTATATTTAGGCAGCGCCAGCCGCTTGCCTTGCAGGCATTCCTGCAACAGGGTCTTGTAATCCTTGCCCAGCGACTGCACATCGGCCTGCGCAATGAACGGCACGTATAAACCAAGTATCACCCGCTCCGCCGCCGCGAAGCCGGCATCCAGAAATACCGCACCGAATATGGCTTCCAGCGCATCGGCGAGGATGGATGGGCGGCGGAATCCGGCGCTCTTGCGCTCCCCTTCGCCCAGATGCAACAGTTCGCCCAGACGCAATTGCTGCGCCAGGGTAAACAGGGATTGCTGGTTCACCAGGTTGGAGCGCAGGCGCGACAGGTCGCCCTCCGGCAAGTCGGGATAGGAGTCAAACAGGTGTTTGGCGATCACGCAATTCAATACGCTGTCGCCCAGGAATTCCAGACGCTCATTGTGCGCCTGGCTGTGGCTGCGGTGCGTCAGTGCCCGTTGCAGCAACTGCGGCTGTAAGAAGGTGTAGCCGAGCTGGCGGCACAGGGCCTCACGGCTCATTGGTTTTACTTTGAATTGCTCGTATTGAATTCAAGCAACAGGCTGGCATTGCTGACCAGCGGTATTTTAACCGAGTAGCTGACACTCAGTGACAGGCCCCCTGCATCCTTGCCTATTTCGATGTCGCTTGCACTGACCACATTGATATTATTCATCATGGCACGCTTGCTGAATGAATCACGGATAGCATTGACCGAAGCACCCTGCATTTCCGGATCATGCACGATGGTATCGAATATGTTCTTGATTGTACCGTTTTGCATGTATGACGGGATGACCTTCATGGCAAAGGCTCCCACAACTATCAGCAGCACTACCACCACTATAGTGCCCTCAAGGCTCACGCCGCGCTGCCTGTTTGCCATTGCATTCATAGTCATCCTCTCTCAGTTAATGGATAAGCCAATCCGCTTTAAATCACCAAAATTCATCCAGATCATGAACGCCTTGCCGACTATCATATTGTCCGGCACAAAGCCCCAGTATCGGCTGTCCCGGCTGTTGTCGCGGTTGTCGCCAAGCATGAAGTAGTGCCCGTCCGGTACTGTGCAACGTACCTCATCATCAGTGTAATTGCAAACCTCCCGATACGGAAATTCCGCCACTGCGCCCAGATGAATGCCGGGGACTTCCGGATTGATTAACACCGCGTGGATGTGTCCAGCCAGGTTTTCATTGTAGCGTTCAGTATGCACAAACCTCAACCCGCTCTCCACATAGTTGTATTCACCATCATGCTGCTGCTCCTGTGGCGCGCCGTTCACGAATACTTTCTTGTTGCGGTAGACAATGCTGTCCCCGGGCAAGCCGACCACCCGCTTAATATAATCCAGCGAGGGGTTCTCGGGATAGTGAAACACCATCACATCGCCGCGCTTGGGGGAATTGATCTCGACCATTTTCTTGCCCACAATGGGCAGGCGGATACCGTAGGTAAATTTGTTGACCAGGATGAAATCGCCAACCTGCAGGGTGGGGATCATCGAACCGGACGGTATCTTGAATGGCTCAACCAGGAATGAACGCAACAGGAATACCGCCAAAATCACCGGAAAGAAGCTTTTGGAATATTCCACCCACCACGGCTCCTTGCCCTCCTTGGCACGCCTCGGCTGCAATACAAAATGATCCAGCAGCCACACGCTGCCGGTGACCAGCAGCAAGGAAAACATGATCAATGCAAAATCCATTTAATTTCCTTTTAAACTCCCTCTCCCTCCGGGAGAGGGAGGGGGTGAGGGTTATTTTTCACCCACCTGCAAAATAGCCAAAAACGCCTCCTGCGGAATTTCCACGTTGCCCACCTGCTTCATGCGCTTCTTGCCCGCCTTCTGTTTTTCCAGCAGCTTACGCTTGCGCGAGATGTCGCCGCCGTAGCACTTGGCCAGCACATTTTTGCGCAGCGCCTTGACGTTCTCGCGCGAGATGATGTTGGCGCCAATAGCCGCCTGGATCGCCACATCGAACATCTGGCGCGGGATGATTTCGCGCATCTTCGCCGCCACCTCGCGGCCACGGTACTGGCTGTTGCTGCGGTGCAGGATGATGGACAGCGCATCCACTTTTTCGCCGTTGATCAGCATATCCACCTTCACCACGTCGGCGGGCCGGTATTCCTTGAACTCGTAATCCATCGAGGCATAGCCGCGCGAAATGGACTTCAGCCGGTCGAAGAAGTCCAGCACGATCTCCGCCATTGGTATCTCGTATTTCAGCAGTACCTGCTTGCCGTGGTAGCTCATGTCGAGCTGCACACCACGCTTCTGCGTGCACAGCGTGATCACCGCGCCGACATATTCCTGCGGCATGTACAGGTTGACCGTCACGATCGGTTCGCGAATTTCCTCGATCTTCGAAGGGTCGGGCATCTTGGATGGGTTGTCCACCATCAGCAACGCACCGTCACGTAACACTACCTCGTAAATCACCGTGGGTGCGGTGGTGATGAGATCCATGTCGAACTCACGCTCCAGCCGCTCCTGCACGATCTCCATGTGCAGCAGGCCGAGGAAGCCGCAGCGGAAACCGAAGCCCAGTGCCTGCGACACTTCCGGCTCGTACTGCAGCGAGGCATCGTTCAACTTCAGTTTTTCCAGCGAATCGCGCAGCGCCTCATACTGGTTGGACTCGACCGGGAACAGCCCGGCAAACACCTGCGGCTGCACTTCCTTGAAGCCCGGCAATGCCGCAGCGGCAGGCTTGGCCTGATGGGTGATGGTGTCACCGACCTTGGCGTCTTTCAGTTCCTTGATGCCGGCGATGACGAAGCCCACCTGCCCCGCTGTCAATAGCTCACGGTTCTGAGACTTGGGTGTGAACACGCCGATATGTTCAGTCAGGTGTTGCGCGCCGGTAGCCATGAACAGGATTTTATCCTTGGGTTTCAACGTCCCATTAAAAATCCGTACCAGCATCACCACGCCGACATAATTATCGAACCAGGAATCAATGATCAACGCCTGCAACGGCGCATCCGCATCGCCCTTGGGCGGCGGCACCTTGGCGATCATCGCCTCCAGCACATCCTGCACGCCCTCTCCGGTCTTGGCCGAGCAGCGCACCGCGTCGTGCGCATCTATGCCGATCACGTCCTCGATCTCGGCGATAGCGTTATCCGGATTGGCCGAAGGCAGGTCGATCTTGTTCAGCACCGGCACCACTTCCACCCCCAAGTCCAGCGCGGTGTAGCAGTTGGCCACGGTCTGCGCTTCCACGCCCTGCGACGCATCCACCACCAGCAGCGCGCCCTCGCAGGCGGACAGCGAGCGCGACACCTCGTAGGAAAAGTCCACGTGCCCCGGCGTATCAATCAGGTTGAGGTTATAAATCTGGCCGTCGCGCGCCTTGTAGTTCAGCGCTGCGGTCTGCGCCTTGATGGTGATACCACGCTCGCGCTCCAGGTCCATGGAATCGAGCACCTGCGCTTCCATTTCGCGCTCGGACAAGCCGCCGCACAACTGGATGATGCGGTCGGCCAATGTGGACTTGCCGTGATCGATGTGGGCGATGATGGAGAAGTTTCTGATATGTTGCATTCGGTTTACTGATGTCTTTTGCAGGCGCGGATTATACATTGAAGTTGCGCCATCCGGCGGAAAACACGGGCGTTATTACTGCAGCATGAATGGCGGAACAGCATGATGCCACGTATTATTTCATTAACCCGGAAAAATCAGTCAGCCACAGAGAACACACAGGTCACAGA
>JAQTOM010000023.1:19873-25319 GCA_028713345.1 Gallionellaceae bacterium
CACAGAGAACACACAGGTCACAGAAAAAACAAATAGGTTGTCGAGTGCTGGCATCACACCCAACAGGCACAAGAAAAAGCCATGAGTACCACGCCTTCCCTGTGTTCTCGGCGATCTCTGATATGGCCACTAGCCATTCCGCTTGGCGGTCAAAAGCCAGCCAAGTCGCTGGTTATGCGGCTTGAATTGCGGTTTTATGGATTGCAGGTATGCGGGATTCAACCGTACAACCGGCGCCCCCGGATACGCGCACGGTGTGCACTGCGCTCCTCGCTTTCGGTAAGCGGCCTGGGTTTCTTGTCGGCGAACGGGTTCTTGCCCGCCTTGAATTCGATTCTGAGCGGCGTGCCTTGCAGGTTGAAGGCTTCGCAGAAGGTGCGCTCCAGATAGCGGCGGTAGCTTTCGGGAATTTTGTCCAGCGCGCTGCCGTGTATCACGATCAGCGGCGGGTTGCTGCCGCCCTGGTGGGCATAGCGCATCTTGGGGCGGAACTGTGAGCGCGGTGGCTGCTGTTTTTCCACCGCATCGATGAGCACACGCGTGAGCTTGGGAGTGGGCAGCTTGACCATCGCGGCGGCGTAGGCCTCATTGACTGATTTCAGCACGCCCGCCACACCGCTGCCCTTCAGCGCGGAGATGAAATGCAGCTTGGCAAAGCTGAGAAAGTGCAGCTTGCGCTCGATGTCGCGTTTGGTCATCTCACGCTGGTAGTCGTCCAGCCCGTCCCACTTGTTCACCGCCAGCACCAGCGCGCGCCCGGCTTGCAGCACGAAATCGGCGATGTGCGCGTCCTGCTCGGTGATGCTCTGCTGCGCATCTACCACCAGCACCACCACGTTGGCGTCTTCCACCGCTTGCAGGGTCTTGACCACGGAAAATTTCTCGATGGCTTCGTCGATCTTGCCACGACGGCGCACCCCGGCGGTGTCGATGATGGTGTACTTGTGGCCAGCCCGCTCGAAATCGATGTAGATGCTGTCGCGCGTGGTGCCGGGCTGGTCGAAGGCGATGACTCGTTCTTCGCCGAGAATGGCATTTACCAGCGTGGATTTGCCGACGTTGGGGCGTCCGACGATGGCCAGCTTGGGATGGTCGGATTTTTCTTCTTCGCCGCCGGCCTGCGGCGGCAATTCTTCCAGCGCGAGCTCCACCATCTCGCTCACGTTATCGCCATGCGCAGAAGAGATCGGCAGCGGCTCGCCCAGTCCCAGCTCGAAAAACTCATTGGTGACAGCAGCGTGCCGCATGCCCTCGGCCTTGTTGACCAGCAGCAGCAAGGGGCGTCCGGTCTTGCGCAATTGTTCTGCGATGATCTTGTCCTGCGGCGTCAATCCCTGGCGCCCGTCCACCAGAAACAGCACGATGTCGGCCTCGTCCACCGCCTGCCGCGTCTGTTTGGCCATTTCGAACAGGATGCCTTCCTTGGCCACCGGCTCCAGCCCGCCGGTATCCACCACCAGAAAAGGGCGTTCGCCGATGCGCCCACGCCCGTAGTGGCGGTCGCGCGTCAGCCCCGGCTGATCGGCCACCAAGGCATCGCGGCTGCGCGTGAGGCGGTTGAACAACGTGGATTTTCCGACGTTGGGACGTCCAACCAGAACCAGGGTGGGTAACATAGTTAACTAACTTTCAATTATTTTAGGACTGAGGTTCGGGGACTATGGACTTAAGGACTAAGGACTGGGTGCTGAGGACTGAGTAAAACCACAGCACCGCTTTGTACTCAGTCCTCAGTCCTCGAACCTCAGTCCTTGATTCCCACAGAATACAAACCGCCATCACGCGTTTGTACCAGCAGGCCGCCATCCAGTTCCACTGGCGCAGCCAGGATACCACTGCCATCGGTCTTAAGGCGCGCCACCAGCCTCCCATCATCGCGGCTCAACACATGCAGATAACCTTCATAGTCGCCCACCGCCACATAATTGCCAAGTGCATTGGGTGTCGAAACACGGCGCAGGGTCAATTGGTCGTTTTTCCATAGCGAACTGCCGCTGCTCTTGTCCATTGCTGACACGACACCATTTACGTCGGTCACATAGAGGGATTTTTTCAGCAGCACCATGCCGTTGTCGCTGGACATGTCGCGGCTCCATAACAGGCTGCCATGTGCAATATCAAAGCAGGCGATACGCCCCTGAAAGGCCACTGCGCAAACCTGTTCCTTGTCTGCCACCGGCAGACTGGTTATGTCGCTGATGCGTTCCAGTTCTGTATTGCCGCGCGGCTGCGACACCGCTGATTCCCACACAATGGCGCCGTTTATCAGGCCGATTGCCGCCAGTTTGCCACCGGCAAAACCGGCATACACGATACCGTGCTCGATGCTCACGCCAGCATGGCTGCGCACAATTAATGCCGGAGTGGCGCGCTCATACAACCACTGGCGCTTGCCATCCGCCACACTCAGTCCGGCAATACGACCATCGCCGGTGCGTACCACCACCACACCGTCAGCAACCTGCGGCGCGCTCAATACCTCACTGGTCATCTGGACCTTCCAGCGCGGCTTGCCTTTCTCATCGAGAGCCGCCAGTTCGCCCTTCATCCCGCCGACCAGCACCAGCCCATCGCCCGCCCCCACGCCGCCGGAAATGGCAAAGCCGCTGTCGACCCGCCACATCTCCTTGCCCGTATTGCGCTCCAACCGGAACACTTCGCCCTTGGCGTTTGCGGCATATACGGCATCGCGCATTACCGCCGGATACAGCGCATTGTTGCCGGCACCGCCAATATCATGGTGCCAGCGCACTTCCAGCATGGCGCTTTCCTTGAACTCGGTCAGCATGGCTGGATCATTCTTATCCCTACCCATCCAGCTGGATTTGACGCTGCTCACCCACGAGCAACCCGTAAGCAACGCCACAGAAAACAACGCCACTGCAACAGGGCGGCAGCAAAGCACCGGTGTACCCCTTGTACGGCTTTCGGTCACTTCTTGCCTCCAAGCGCGTCCAGTTTCATCTGAACCAGATTGCGGTACGTACTTTTGGCATCAGTCTTTTCCAGCGCCTGCTGGTATGCCGCGCGTGCTTCTTCGGCCTTGCCTTGGGCGCTCAGCACATCCCCCTTAAGGTCAGCATACAAGCCCGCAAAAGAATCGGGATGGTGTGCATCAAGCAGCTTCAGCGCCTCAACATAATTCTTCTCATCCAGCAGCACACTGGCCAAATTGAGGCGGGCCACATTTTTCAAACCTTCTTCACCGGCATGGTCGATTACCCACTGCAATTGAGTCTTGGCGCGCGCAGTATCCTTAGCCTGGATATTGGCCAGCGCCGCAAGCAGTGAAGCGCGCGGCGCGTAGGCGCTGGAACCGTAATTATCGACTACTGCCGCCGCCGCATCGTTGATGCGCTTGGGATCCTTGCTGTCAACCTGTTTCGCCAGTTCGGCAAACAGCGTCGCGGCCCCAAGCGCCTGGTTGGCCTTGTAGGACTGCCATCCCTGCATCACGGCAAAACCGCCCAACACCAGCGCAAGCATCCATAGCATCCCTTTGCTGTTGCCTTTCCACCATGCCTTGAATGCGTCTACCTGTTCCTGTTCATGCAAATCGAGTGCCGCCATTTTCTATCCTTACCCTGTTTAATTTTAATTACTGTCAGTCAACCCATTAATCTTGCCCGGCAATTCGCCGAGTGCCACACAAGCCTGTTCACCACCGCGCAACGGCTTGAGGGTGGCCTGTCCGGAACGCGCTTCATCGTCGCCGATAATAACTGCGCAACATGCACCGCTGGCATCCGCCTTCTTCATCTGCGACTTGAAGCTGCCACCGCCGCAATGCAGCAACACGCGCAGTCCGGCATCGCGCAACTGCTCCGCCACCACAGACGCCATGCCATCCGCCAGCTCGCCCTGATGCACCAGATACACATCCAGCGGTGCGGGCGGGTTCTCCATTCCGTCTTCCTGCAATAATGCCAGAAGGCGCTCAATGCCCATGGCGAAACCACAGGCCGGTGCAGGTTTCCCACCGAGCTGTTCGATCAGGCCGTCGAAACGCCCGCCGGCACAGATGGTGCCCTGCGCGCCGAGGCGCGTGGTGACCCACTCGAACACGGTGCGGTTGTAGTAATCCAGGCCGCGCACCAGCCGCGTATTGATCTCGAACGCCACATCATGCTGCCGCAAAATCTTCTGCACTGCGGCAAAATGCTGAAGCGCTTCCTCATCCAGTTCATCCATCAGCTTGGGCGCACCGCCAATCAGTTCCTGCATCGCCGGGTTCTTGCTGTCCAGAATGCGTAGCGGGTTGCTGTGCAAGCGGCGTGTGGCATCGGCATCCAGCACGCCGGTATGCTGCGAGAAGTATGCGATCAATTTGGCGCGATGCCGCTGCCGCGCCGCCGTATCGCCCAGCGTGTTGATCTGTAGCGTCACATCGCGGATGCCCAGCTTGCGCCACAGCCGCGCGCACATCAAGATCATTTCGGCATCAATGTCCGGCCCGGAAAAACCAAGAGCCTCCACGCCGAACTGGTGAAACTGGCGATAGCGCCCCTTCTGCGGGCGTTCGTGGCGAAACATCGCGCCGCTGTAGTACAAACGCTGCGGCGCATTGTACAGCAGGTTGTGCTGCAACACTGCGCGCACGCAGGAAGCGGTACCTTCCGGGCGCAGCGTCAAGTGGTCGCCGTTGAGACTGTCCTCGAAGCTGTACATTTCCTTCTCGACAATGTCGGTCACTTCTCCTATGGCACGCTTGAACAGCGCCGTTGGCTCCAGCAGCGGCATGCGGATATTGCGGTAGCCGTAACTTTCCAGCCAGGCGCGCACCAAGTCCTCAAACCACAACCAAAGCTCTGCCTCGTCCGGCAGGATGTCATTCATGCCGCGCACGGCCTGTAGTATTTTGTTGCTCATAATTGTCAGCTCTAGTCTCTATTGATCCGGCACGGATTAAACTAAACCACCGTTCGTGCTGAGCATGTCGAAGCACGTGAATCCGTACACATTTCGACAGGCTCAATGCGAACGGATTCATGGATAAAGTGTGCCGAACCTATAACCACCTCCATCCCCTTATCGGGAGAGAGACATATCACTCCATGGTTTCCACTTGCCCAACTGGCATTTACGCGGGCTTTCAGGGATTCTCCAGACGGTGCCGGACATTCAATTGGTGGCGGGGTACACCTAATGTCTGCGCCAATTCTCCCAACGTGTGCTAACCGTTGCGGAAAGCTGCAAAAACCTGCGAAACCCCTTATCTGATAACGATTCTATCAGGAACAGCGAGTACACTCAAAGGCCTCAAGCAGGTTAAAGTAAAACCCACAAACAACAAAGCCCTCGCGAGGAGGGCTTTGTTGTTTGTAAGGAGTCTGACGATGACCTACTTTCACATACGTATGTACACTATCATCGGCGCAAAGTCGTTTCACTGTCCTGTTCGAGATGGGAAGGAGTGGGACCAACTCGCTATGGTCGTCAGACATAA
>JAQTOM010000024.1:0-7914 GCA_028713345.1 Gallionellaceae bacterium
AGTAAGAGCCGGCTCCGCAACACCCCAAAACTCGTCCGTCGGTATATCAAACCGCAGCGCTTCCTCTTCCATGCGCTCCCAATTGTCATCCCCGAAAAAACCCCACATACGGTCGGCGGCAGCGGGAATATCCTGCGTCGTAAAGCCAAGCTCGTCGCTGACGATAACATTAAGAAAACCATTCACCCTGCTCACCTGCCCCGCAGCTATCAGCCTTGCCAGATTCTCACCGTTTGCCTTGCTCATTTGGATTCCTTAAACTTTTACATGAATTCGGTACGCGCCACGGCTCATGCGCCACTCAAGCCCAATTATAGTCTAGCCGCCAACAACCATAAAACATCTGGAACAACGGACATGTCCCCACACCAAAATCAGAATTGTCATGATCATCCACCAGTCACGCCTGTATCTGCAGAATCCCCCTTGAACTCGAGTACTGCAAGGCGCACCCACAACGGGGAAGCCCGTTCTTGACACGCGTAGTTGATGCGCGTAGATTATGCGCATAAAAAACGTTAAGGAAAAGCGGTGAGCAATATTATTTTCAACCAGGCAGCGCCCAAGAAATCGGCCAATCTCAGCATCAACGCCGATCTCTTGCAGCAGGCCAAGCAGCTCAATATCAATCTTTCGCAGACGCTGGAGCAGCATCTGGCCGAAATCATCCGGCAAGCGCAGCGCAGCCAATGGCTGACAGAAAACCAGGACGCGCTGGATGAATACAACCGCCGTATAGAGAAACACGGCATGTTCAGCGACGGCTTGCGGCGGTTTTGATGGCGCAGTTCGACGTTTACCTCAATCCGAACGCAGCTACACGCAAGGTCATTCCTTACTTGCTGGACGTGCAGGCCGACCTGCTGGATACGTTGTCAACCCGTGTCGTGGTGCCGCTCGTCCTGGCAGAAGAAATGGGGCTGGCGGCCAAGTACTTAAATCCCCAGTTCAAGGTCAAGGGTGCAGCAGTCGTGATGTCCACAGCCGAACTGGCGGGCGTCTCCAACCGTTCACTGGGCGATAAAGTCGCATCGCTAAAAAACAAACGCGATGAAATCATCGCCGCATTGGATTTGCTATTTACCGGAATTTGATACGAGTATCTGATTTAGCGAAACCGGCTAAGCAGCGGGGTTGTAATGATTGTGATCCCCGCGAAGCGTGGCTTTATCCCCCTCGCCCGCTTGCGGGAGAGGGCTGGGGAGATAACCAGCCACTTGGTTGCCGTCTTTGGGCAGGCTAGTGGAATGGCTAGTAGTTCCATCAGGGAAACGGCCATGGCCGTTAAGGGGAATAACATGACTGCAAGCCTCTCTGCATCTTCTTCGCACTGTTTCGGCAAACCGTGGTCTGTCCTTGATTGTTTCTCATGCGTGATTGCAAGACCTGTCCCCGCGCACTTTGTTTTGCGGCTGGTCAGGTATTACGAATCTGGGTAAGCGCGCCATTTCGCACCTCTGGTTTTAGAAAGTGGCAATGTACATGGCGCTTAATTAAATATCAATCGAGTCTGACCCCATTGATTTTTTGTCAATTGCTTCATATATGCGGGATGCGAGGTCATGTGCAGAATGAAGGTTTGAAATGGCCTGCGACGCGTTCAAATTGGGTTTCTTGGGAACTTCAATGAGTTCATAGCGCGGGCGGAAGGATGTGAGCAGGGGATTGAATGCTCCCTTTGTGCGGGCGGTGCACACGATGACATCACAGCGCATTGCCACGAACTTACTGAGATAGCTCTGTAGTACCTTCGGGATATCACCGCGGTTGACCAGCCCAACTTTGTAGCCGCCGACCAACACTACCGCTTCGAAATCAAACTTCCGCCCAATGGAAGTGAAGGAAAGTGGCTTATTACTCGGCTCAGTGATGAGGAGCCGATAAAGCATGTGAAGCGAGGTGCTCTTTCCGACACTGCTGCTGCCTCGCAAGGCAATCAATCTCTTTTTCATCTGCTGCGGAGCTCCTTATCCAGATTTAACGCCTAACGTGAAGCTGAGGGGCGCGCCGTAGGCGCGTCCCAGCCCCCGAAGGGGGCGAGCTCGAGCGTAAGGTTAGGCGCATTTACCATATGCTTTACTCAGCGCATCAAGCAATGTTCGTCCACTTTTATCCATAGCCTTTTTATGTGTTATTAAGTTTTCCTCTGTGCATTTTGGATTGCTTATATTTGCGATCTTGAAAAAGTCATCGCAACTGGTTTTATATTGCTCCAGCTTTTCAACGATTGAAGACTCAGCCAGAAGAATAAGCTTTGCCTTCGCACTGCTTAATGTAGAGAAGCTTTCGAATAATTCTTGTTCTTCTTTGTCTAGTGTTTCTTGATCATTTTCTGCAAAAGTGCCGTTGCCTTTTTTGTAAACTCCATTTGCTAGGTTCGCCCAATAAAAAGAAGCAGATTTAAAGAAACTATTTATCTCGTCAAACACGATTTCGATTTTATCTAGTCTGCGTTTGGCATATTCTTTCTTTGACTCTCGGTCATGGTCTAGCCGGGTAATGAAATAGGTAAAGCTACCGCCAATTAAGGCACCAAGCCCTACTTTAACTGCGTTGTCTGCAACATCAATCCAAGTCGTAGGATCAGCCATAGTGATTTCCTTTTTGCGCCTAACGTTGGACATAACCGGCTGGCTGAAGGCGGGCGAAGCCCGCTGTAAGCCAGTCCGTGTTGATGGACGGGTTATGCGTCCTTAATAATGTCGTAGAACGCCGGTTCATTGCGAACTGAATCCAGATGTACGCTGCGCTGGCAATATTGCCGTATTGATGCTGGTGATTTCGTGATTGCTTCTTTGAGCTTCACGATCGCATCATCTTTATTTCCAACCACTAAACTAATAAGAGCTTCATTAAAGAGGATGACGGCCTTTGCGTGCCCATGCTGCTCCCGAAAGTTTGCCGCTCGCAGCAATTGCTTAGCTTGGTCGTGCTCTCCTTTAAGAGCTTTACACAACGCAAGGTTCGACAAAGTGAAGGCATCGTAGCGCCCAGAATGTAAAGCACTATTCAACACAACGGCGGCATCGTCCACTAGTCCATGGTGAAGCAATAGAAATCCAGCGTTGTTCTTATCCGAAAACATGGTTTCAAAGACGCCACTTCGACGAAAGAAGATAGTCAAAAATGCAGCTAACAGAACCAAGACCGCCCCTGTTATAGGCACAGATAGTTCGAGAAATTCGTTAACCTTGGCTTTTGGGGAGGCCAAGAAAGCGCCCAGTGATTCTTCGCTCCCGAGGCTTGCGTCGCTACGGATGGATACCACGGGTTTCTCCGCTGCTGAGAGCAAGAGGTTTAAAGTGACTGACTCATTTGGCAGTAAAGTTTCGTATGTAAGTCCAATACTTCGAGGCTTGATTTCCCTTGCGACTTCCTTTGAGCCCGTGTTCGTGTCTAATGCAAAATCTTTGATTTGCGCAGTTTTGAAAGTGATCGTGAGTATGACCCGCTTCGCTGCGATTCCACCGTGGTTCTGGACTTTAACTATGGTGAAGGCAACATCTTGATTGCCACCAGTAAACGACGCGCTCTGCTGGACAGAATAAATAAGCCTTTCGGTCTTCTTATCGTCAGGCTCCTTCGTAAAGTAATAGACCGCTATACCACCAAGAACCGTGACAACCAAAGTTGCAACCGCGCCGAGCAGTATGTCTTTCCATTTCATTGTGCTAACCCCCTATGGGATGATGTATAACGTGGTTCGAGTTGAGCGGCACCCCCGCCAGACGGCTTGCGTTTATGGCAGGCGAGCCGCGAAGCTGTCAACGGAGTAAATGTCGGGGGCGAGCCTGGCATGCAAGCCGTCCAGTGGGGCGCAGCCGCGAGCGGCGCGAGCGGTGTCCGCTCTAACGAGGCGTTAGGCGCAGATTGACATGCTCCGCTACCCTGATTTCTTGCTGCGTGATGCCCGCCCATTTTTGTTTTCCCTTGTGTGCGACGGCTGTAAATCTGAACCCCGAAAAACTGTTATATGCCGCGAAGCGTAGCTCGTCGTCGTCCGCATCAACGTTTTCAGTTATGCGGCGAACGTCAGCTACGCTTCGCTCAATATCATGTTTCTAACTGCATGTAAATTTAGCAATTTTCTCGCCAGCATTGTTGCGCTCTTTAAAATTGTTTGCGGTTTGCTCTCGTTGCTATTGTCTCTGAGCGGGGTGCATGTCTATCTGAGCTTAACGTAATTTAGGCGACAAACTCGTAGCGTGGCTATGTCGCCTATTTCCAAAAACCATATTTACAACAAAACAAAGTTTCTGGTTTTTCATTTAGTTAACTTTTTCTACGTAACGAACATCGTACTTAGCCCAACCTAAAAATTCACGGAATAAAGTTAATGTCATATCTTAGGTTTTTCTAACTTACACTACCCCAACCATGAAAACAATAGGAGGACGGGCTTTCAAGCAAAATAGAACAAGTCAATTATCCCTTTAGCAGCCACAAACAAAAACTCCCGCCGCGGCGGGAGTTTTTTGTGCAATCAAGCCGGTACAGGTCAGTGCACCAGCAGCAGCGACTGCCTGACCGACACCGCACAAACCGACATCAGCGTGCCGGGCATGATGCCCAAGGCCAGCACCGCCAGCCCATTGGCCGAGATCAGCAGGCCGCTGTCGGGCTGGATGGAAATGGGCACATGGCTTTCCGGGGCGTCGAAATACATCAGCTTGACGATGCGCAGGTAGTAGAACGCGCCGATCAGCGAGAACAGCACCGCCGCCACGGCAAGCGGGATGTGGCCGGTCATGACGACTGACTGCAACACCGCGAATTTGGCGTAAAAGCCCACGGTGGGCGGCACGCCGGCCATGGAGAACATCAGCAGCAGCATGATGAAGGCGAGCCACGGACTGCGCTGGTTGAGTCCCTTGAAGTCGTTGAGCGTGTCCGCCTCGAAGCCCTCGCGCGACAGCAGCATGATCATGCCGAAGCCACCCAGGCTCATCAGCACATAGACCACGGCATAGAACATGGCGGAACCATAGCCCTCGACACCGCCGCTCAGTACGCCGAGCAGCAGGAAGCCCATGTGCGCGATGGTGGAGTAGGCCAGCATGCGTTTCAAATTGGTCTGCGCGATGGCGCTGATGTTGCCGACTGCCATGGACAGCACGGCGAGGATCAGCAGCATGCCGGACCAGTGCACCATCAGCGGCTGCATGCTTTCCACCAGGAGGCGCATGACGAAGGCGAAGGCGGCCAGTTTCGGGGCAGTACCGATCAGCATGGTCATGGCGGTGGGCGCGCCGTGATACACATCCGGCACCCACATGTGGAACGGCACCGCGCCCAGCTTGAACGCCAGGCCGGACACGATGAACACCAGGCCGAACACCAGCAGTTGCGTATTGGGCACGCCGCGCGTGATGGCATCGGATACCGCATTGACTTCCAGTGTGCCGGTGGCACCGTACAGCATGGACATGCCGTACAGCAGCAGGCCGGAGGCCAGCGCGCCGAGGATGAAGTATTTCATCGCGGCCTCGGTGGCGAGGGCGGAATCACGTTGCAGCGCGACCATCGCGTACAGGCTGAGCGACAGCAGTTCCAGCCCGAGGTACAGGGTGAGGAAGTGGCTGGCGGAGATCATCACCATCATGCCGAGCAGGGCGAACAGCGCCAGCACCATGAACTCGCCGGTGAACAGGCCGCGCACCAGCAGGTAGCTGCGCGAATACACCAGCATCATGGATATGGCCAGGTAGCTCAGCAGCTTGAGCACGTCGGACATCAGGTCGTCCACGAACATGTTGTGGAACAGGTGGGCCACAACATGCTGATGGGTCCCCACGGTGATCAGCGAACAGCCGAGCAGGGTCAGTTGCACCATCAGGTAAGTCACGGTCTTGTTCGGGTCGGCGACAAACAGATCCACGATCAGGATCGTGCACACCATGACCAGCAGGAAAATCTCTGCGTAGGCGGGATACAGGGTGGCTAAAAAATTCATGGCTTCCTCGATTGATGGCGGCTCATAACTTGGAGCGCGCAACATGCACCAGCAGGTCGTTCACCGATGTGTGCAGGATTTCGCTGAACGGCAGCGGATACAGGCCCATGCCCAGCACGGTCAGCGCCAGGATGGCGAACACCAGTTTTTCGCGTGCGGTGATGTCTTTCAATTCGGCGACATGGTGGTTGGCCACCGCGCCGAAGATCACGCGCTTGTACATCCACAGCGTGTAAGCCGCGCCGAACACCAGCGTGCTGGCGGCAAGGAAGGCATACCAGAAGTTGGCCTTGACCGCGCCCATGATGACCATGAATTCGCCGACGAAGCCGCTGGTGCCGGGCAGCCCGCTGTTGGCCATGGCAAACAGCATGAAGAAGGCCGCGAACACCGGCATGGTGTTGGCCACGCCGCCGTAATCGGCGATGTTGCGCGAGTGCACGCGGTCATACAGCACGCCGATGCACAGGAACAATGCGCCGGACACGAAGCCGTGCGAGATCATCTGCAACAGCGCACCTTCCACGCCGTAGGCGTTGAAGATGAAGAAGCCCAGCGTGACAAAACCCATATGCGAAACCGAGGAATACGCGATCAGTTTCTTCATGTCGGTCTGGGTCAGCGCGACCAGGCCGATGTACACCACGGCAATCAGCGACAGCGCGATCATCACGCCGGCGAGCTTGTGGCTGGCATCGGGCGCAATCGGCATGGAGAAGCGGAGGAAGCCGTACGCGCCGACCTTCAGCATGATCGCGGCCAGTATCACCGAGCCGCCGGTGGGCGCTTCCACGTGCGCATCCGGCAACCAGGTGTGCACCGGGAACATCGGCACCTTGACCGAGAACGCCGTGAAGAAGGCGATGAACACCAGTATCTGCGCGGTCATCGGGATGGCCATCTGGTGGTAGTCGAGTATCTCGAAGCTGCCGCCGGACTGGTTGTACAGGTACAGCAGCGCAACCAGCATCAGCAGCGAGCCGAGCAGGGTGTACAGGAAGAACTTGACCGCCGCATACACGCGGTTGGGGCCGCCCCACACGCCGATGATGATGAACATCGGGATCAGCATGGCTTCCCAGAACACGTAGAACAGCACCGCGTCCAGCGAGGCGAACACGCCGTTGACCAGGCCGGACATGATGAGGAAGGCGGCCATGTATTGCGCCACGCGCTTTTCGATCACTTTCCAGCCGGCGATGACCACCAGCGGGGTGAAGAAACTGTTGAGCAGGACGAACAGCATCGAGATGCCGTCCACGCCGAGGTGGTAGTGGATGTGGTAGCGCACCACCCAGTCGCGCAGCTCGACGAACTGCATGGCGCTGGCCATCTTGTCGAAGCCGGTATACAGCGGGAGCGTCACCAGGAAGCCGAGGATGGCGCCGGCCAGGGCGATGCTGCGCGCCAGCGGTGCGTTACGGTCGCCGCCCGTGGCCAGTACCAGGATGCCGAAAATGATCGGCAGCCAGATGGCAACGCTTAACACAGGGAGTCCAAGAATCATTCCGTCATTCCTTCAGTTTCTCGCTTCGCGTCTTATTCGAACCAGGTGCGTATCGTGAGCAGCACAAACACGCCGATAATCATGGAAAACGCATAGTGGTAAATGTAACCGGTCTGTATCCGGCGCAGCACGCCGGAGAACATGCCGACCAGCCGCGCCGAACCATTCACCATCAGGCCATCTATCAGCTTCACGTCGCCGAAATTCCACAGCAAGCGGCTCGTGCCGCGCGCGCCACCGGCAAAGAACCAGTCATTGAAGCGGTCGAAGTAATATTTCTGATCCAGCAGCGTGTAGATGGCGGAGAACTTGTCCTTGATGGCAGCAGGAATGTCGGGGCGCTTCATGTAGAAGAACCACGAAGAAACCACGCCGGCCAATGCCAGCATGAACGGCAATGCAATGAATGAATGCAGCGCCATCGCCGCCGCGCCGTGGAACTCTTTGGCCAATT
>JAQTOM010000024.1:8014-10674 GCA_028713345.1 Gallionellaceae bacterium
GGAATGTCGGGGCGCTTCATGTAGAAGAACCACGAAGAAACCACGCCGGCCAATGCCAGCATGAACGGCAATGCAATGAATGAATGCAGCGCCATCGCCGCCGCGCCGTGGAACTCTTTGGCCAATTCCTTCATGCCTTCGTGTTCTGCGCCGATATGGATGGCTTCCTGGAAGAAGTTGCCGAACAGCATCGGCTCAACCGTGATAAAGCCGATCGCCAATGACGGGATCGCCAACAGTGCCAGCGGCAGCCACACCACCCACGGCGTTTCGTGCGGCTTCTGGCCGGGGGCAAGGCCGTGGTGGTGATCGGCCGAAATTTCCTCATCAGCGTGGTCGCCCTGGTGGTCATGGTGCCCCTTGCCGAAGCGCTCCTCGCCGTGGAACACCAGGAAGTACATGCGGAAGGAGTAGAAGGCGGTGACGAACACGCCCGCCACTACCGCGAAATAGGCGAAACCGGAACCCGGCAGGTGCGAATACTCTACCGCCTCGATGATGCTGTCCTTGGAGTAGAAGCCGGAGAAAAACGGCGTGCCGATCAGCGCCAGCGAGCCGATCAGCGAAGTGATCCAGGTTATCGGCATGTATTTTTTCAGCCCGCCCATGTTGCGGATGTCCTGGTCGTGGTGCATGGCGATGATCACCGAGCCCGCGCCCAGGAACAGCAGCGCCTTGAAGAAGGCATGCGTCATCAGGTGGAAGATCGCCACCGAGTAGGCCGACGCGCCGAGCGCCACGGTCATGTAGCCGAGCTGCGACAAGGTCGAGTAGGCGATCACGCGTTTGATGTCGTTCTGGATGATGCCGAGGAAGCCCATGAACAGCGCGGTGATCGCGCCGATCACCATGATGAAGGACAGCGCGGTATCGGACAGCTCGAACAGCGGCGACATGCGCGCCACCATGAAGATACCGGCGGTCACCATGGTTGCGGCGTGGATCAGGGCGGAGATCGGGGTCGGGCCTTCCATCGAGTCGGGCAGCCAGACATGCAGCGGGAATTGCGCCGATTTGCCCATCGCGCCGATGAACAGCAGGATACAGATCGCGCTCAGCATGTTCCACGACACGCCGGGAACCGGCGCGATGTCCGCAGCATGGCTATGCGCATTGGCGAACACCGACTGGTAATCCAGCGTGCCGAACACCATCAGCACCAGCCCGATGCCGAGCAGGAAGCCGAAGTCGCCCACGCGGTTGACCAGGAACGCCTTGAGGTTGGCGTAGATCGCCGTTTCGCGCGTGTACCAGAAACCGATCAGCAGATAGGAAACCAGCCCCACCGCTTCCCAGCCGAAGAACAACTGCATGAAATTGTTGGCCATCACCAGCATCAGCATGGAGAAGGTGAACAGCGAGATGTAGCTGAAGAAGCGCTGGTAGCCTGGATCTTCCTCCATGTAGCCTATGGTGTAGATGTGCACCATCAGCGACACGAAGGTCACCACCAGCATCATCACCACGGTCAGGCGGTCAATCAGGAAACCGACCTCGAAGCTGGTGTTGCCCGAAGTCATCCATTGGTACACGGCGCCGTTGAAATTGTGTCCGGCCAGCACATCCCTAAAGATCGCGAGCGAGGCGAAGAAGGACACCGCCACCATCAGGATGGTGATGCGGTGCGACCAGGTGCGGCCCAGCGCCTTGCCAAACAACCCGGCTGCGACGGCGCCGGCCAGGGGCGCCAGTGGAACCAGCAAATATAAACTCTTCATGTCGCTCATTAGGGGTTCCTCAACCTTTCAAGCTACCCAGATCATCCACGTTGATGGTACGCAGATTACGGAACAGCACGATGAGAATCGCCAGGCCGATCGCCGCTTCGGCAGCCGCCACGGTCAGGATGAAAAACACGAATACCTGCCCGGCGGTGTCATTCAGGTAATGCGAGAACGCGATGAAATTGGTGTTCACCGCGAGCAGCATCAGCTCGATGGCCATCAGCAGCACGATGACATTCTTGCGGTTCAGGAAAATGCCCACCACGCTGATGGCGAACAGCACCGCGCCCAGTACCAGGTAATGCGACAGAGTCAGGTTCAGCATGCTTTCTCCAGTTATTCGGTTTTTGCCGCACCGGCCTTCGGCTCGGACGGCACCTGCACGACACGCACATTGTCCTCGCGCCTGACCGCCACCTGCTGCGCCACATTCTGCGACTTCACGTCCCTGCGGCGGCGCAGGGTCAGCGCGATGGCGGCCACGATGGCGATCAGCAGCAGCACGGCTGCCAGCTCGAACGCATAGACATAATCGGTATAGATCAGGCGCCCGAGTTCCTTGGTGTTGCTGTAGTCGGCCGCATGCCTGACCAGCTTGTCGCCGGTTTCTGCGGTCTGGCGGTTACCCAGCACCGCCACCATCTCAAACACCATGACGGCGGCGAGCAACAGGCCGAACGGGAACCAGCGCCAGAAGCCTTCGCGCAATTGCACCAGATCGACATCCAGCATCATCACCACGAACAGGAACAGCACCATCACCGCGCCGACATACACCAGCACCAGCGTGATGGCGAGGAACTCCGCCTCCAGCAGCATCCAGATGCCGGCCATGCTGAAGAATGCCAGCACCAGGAACAGCGCCGCATGCACCGGGTTGCGCGCAGTAATCACCCGCAATGCGGCAAACACGGTAAGCGCCGCGAACAGGTAAAA
>JAQTOM010000024.1:10774-16405 GCA_028713345.1 Gallionellaceae bacterium
TCCGCCGCGCGGTCTTTGGCGATCTGCGCTTCATGCTTGTCGCCCATCGCCAGCAGCATGGGCTTGGTGTAGTACAGGTCGCTGCGCTTCTCGCCGTGGTATTCCAGCACGCGCGTTTCCACGATGGCGTCCACCGGGCAGGACTCCTCGCAGAAGCCGCAGAAGATGCACTTGACCAGGTCGATGTCGTAGCGCGTGGTGCGCCGCGTGCCGTCGGCGCGCTCGGCAATCTCGATATTGATGGCCAGCGCCGGGCATACCGCCTCGCACAGCTTGCAGCCGATGCAGCGCTCTTCGCCGTTGGCATAACGGCGCTGCGCGTGCAGGCCGCGGAAGCGGAAACTCTGCGGCGTCTTCTCTTCCGGAAACTGCACGGTGATCTTGCGCGCGAAGAAATACCTTCCGGTCAGGGCCATCCCCTTGACCAGCTCAAACAGCAGGAATGTCTTGAAGAAATTTTTTATCATTTCCATTCTTCTCACCACAACCAGAACGGCGTCTGCATCCACGCGCCGACCACCACCACCCACACCAGCGTGAGCGGAATGAACACCTTCCAGCCCAGGCGCATCAACTGGTCATAGCGGTAGCGCGGGAAGGTGGCACGGAACCACAGGAACAAAAACAGGATGAAAGACATCTTGGCCAGCAGCCAGAACAGCCCCGGCACCATGTTGAGCGGCGCGATATTGAACGGCGGCAGCCAGCCGCCGAGGAACATGACGGAAGTCAGCGCGGCGATCAGGATCATGTTGGCATATTCGGCCAGGAAGAACAGCGCGAAGGCCATGCCGGAATATTCCACATGGAAACCCGCGACGATTTCCGACTCGCCTTCGGCCACGTCGAACGGCGCGCGGTTGGTTTCCGCCACACCGGCGATCAGGTACACCAGGAACATCGGGAACAGTGGGACAAAGTACCAGCCGAACAATCCGGCACGGCTTTGCTGCCCATGCACAATGTCGCCCAGGTTCATGCTCTGCGCTGCCATCAGCACGCACACCAGCGCAAAGCCCATGGCGATTTCATAGGAAACGATCTGCGCGGCGGAGCGCAACGCACCGAGGAAGGCATATTTGGAATTGGATGCCCAGCCCGCGATGATCACGCCGTACACGCCGAGCGAAGTCATCGCCAGGATGTAGAGCAACCCCGCATTCGCGTTGGACACGGCCATTTCGAAACCGAACGGCACCACCGCCCATGCCGCCAGCGCGGGCGTCAGGGTCAGGATGGGCGCCGCTACGAACAGGAACTTGTTCGAACCGGTCGGAACGATGATTTCCTTGAACAGCAGCTTGACACCGTCCGCCAAGGGTTGCAGCAAGCCGTACGGGCCGACGCGGTTGGGGCCGATACGCACCTGGATGAAGCCGATCACCTTGCGCTCGGCCAGCGTGAGATAGGCCACGCTCAGCATGATCGGCACGACGATCACCAATATTTTCACCACCGTCCAGACCGGCATCCAGGCCGCGCCGAGCAGGTTTTGCCCCATCTGTTGTATGGCTTGCAGCAGCTCTATCATGCGCGCTCCACAATTATCGTCCCGAACATCGCACCCAGACCGACCGTGGCGGCATGACCGGCAACTACGCGCGCCACACCGGCGGGCAGGCCGTTATCCGCCGCCGCCTTCAGGGACACACTGTCTTTTCCCTGGCTGACTTTCACCAGGTCCCCCGGCGCCACGCCAATCTTCTTCAACTCATCGCCGTGCATCACCACACGCGGGGCGGCGGCGTCGCGGGTCTTTTGCAGCGCAACGGCGCGCCGCACAATGGCATCGGCAGAATAAACCGGCACCTCGGCCACGCGCTGAAATCCCCCCTGCTTCGCCTCCCCCCTTTGCAAAAGGGGGGCTGGGGGGGATTGCAGGGCATTGTTCAATTTCGCCGAAACATCCACGCCTGCCAGCGCCTCATCGCGCACCGCTTCGCTGCTGTCGTGGTCGAAGCCGGGCACATTGAGCAGGTTGCCCAGCACACGCAACACCTTCCACGCCGGACGCGCCTCGCCCAGGGGTTTGACCGCACCCTTGAAGCTTTGCACGCGGCCCTCGGTGCTGACGTAAGTACCTGAGGTTTCGGTGAACGGTGCAATCGGCAGCAGCACGTTGGCGTAATCAGTCGCATGGTGCTTGTAGGCGCTCAATGCCACGACCAGGTCGGCGGCATACATGGCGGACAGCGCCTGTTGCGAATTGGCGCAATCCAGTTCCGGCTCGGTATTCAGCAGGATGTAGGCCTTGCGCGGCGCGGCCAGCATCGCTGACGCGTTCATGCCATTGTCGCCGGGAAGCGCATTGGCCAGATAGCCGCCGACGCTGTTGGCCGCTTCGCCGAGGAAACCGAACTTGCCGCCGCTCAATGCTGCGATCTGCTGCGCCAGCAGTTGCAACTGCACGGCTTGCGGATGCTGCTGCGCGAAGTTGCCGAGCAGCACGGCGACGCGCTCGCCGCCGGCCAGGTTCTTGGCGATGGCGGCGGCTGCACTGCCTACTTCTATATTTTGCACCGCGGCACCTACGGCAGCCTGCCTCTCTTGTGCCAAAGCCTTCAGGATCTGTGCCAGCACATTCGTCATGGCATCCGGCGCAACGATGGCTTTGTTCGCCACCTTCATCAGCAGGTCGTCATCCACGGAATGCACGACGCTGGCCTGCGCGCCATTCTTCACCGCCTGACGGATGCGCTGCGCCAGCAGCGGGTGATCCTTGCGCAGGAAACTGCCCACGATCAGGAAACGGTCACGGGTATTGATTTCAGCAACCGGCATGCCCAGCCAGGGAGCGCCGGCCTGCTTGCCGTCGGCGCTGAAATCGGACTGGCGCAGACGGAAGTCCACGTTATTGCTGCCCAAACCGCGCATCAGTTTCTGCAGCAGGTACAGCTCTTCCAGCGTGGAATGCGGTGTGGCCAGCGCACCGACTTCCGCCGCACCCGCACAGCTTGCGACCTGGCTCAGCGCGTTCGCCGCATAATCCAGCGCGACCTGCCACTCCACTTCCTGCCATTTGCCGTCCTGCTTGACCATCGGTTTGGTCAGGCGCTCGGTGGAGTTCAATCCTTCGTAGCCGAAACGGTCCTTGTCGGACAGCCAGCATTCGTTGACGTCCTCATTTTCAATCGGCAGCACACGCATCACGCGGTTGTTCTTGACCTGCACCGCCAGGTTGGAACCCAGGCCATCGTGCGGGCTTACGGATTTGCGCCGCGACAGCTCCCACGAACGTGCGCTGTAGCGGAACGGCTTGCTGGTGAGCGCGCCAACCGGGCACAGGTCGATGATGTTGCCGGACAGCTCTGAATCCACGGACTTGTCCACGAAGGACATGATCTCGGCGTGTTCGCCGCGGAATGCCTGGCCCATTTCCATTTGTCCGGCGATCTCCTGGCAAAAACGCACACAGCGCGTGCAGTTGATGCAGCGGCTCATCTCCTCGGTGGAAACCAGAGGGCCAATGTTCTTGTGCACCACCACGCGCTTTTCTTCCTGGTAGCGCGAGGCGCTTGCGCCATAGCCTACGGCCAGGTCCTGCAACTCGCATTCGCCGCCCTGGTCGCACACCGGACAATCCAGCGGATGGTTGATGAGCAGGAATTCCATCACCCCCTTCTGCGCCTTCACCGCCATTTCGGAAGCGGTGAACACCTTCATGCCTTCGGTCACCTGCGTCGCGCAGGCGGGTATCGGCTTGGGCACCTTCTCCACCTGCACCAGGCACATGCGGCAATTGGCGGCAATGGACAGTTTCTTGTGATAGCAGAAACGCGGGATATAGACGCCCGCCAGATGCGCCGCCTCAATCACGGTGCGCCCGGCCTCGATCTCTACTTTTTTGCCGTCAATTTCAACGTTGATCATTGCTCGTCCATTTCATCATCACACCATGCACTTCTTGTGTTCGATATGGTATTCAAATTCGCTGCGGTAATGCTTGAGCATGCCTTGCACCGGCCACGCGGCGGCATCGCCCAGCGCACAGATGGTGCGTCCGGTGATGTTGCCGCACACGTCGAGCAGCAAATCCAGGTCTTCCTGTTTCCCCTTGCCCTGCTCGATGCGGTGCACGATGCGGTACAGCCAGCCGGTGCCCTCGCGGCATGGCGTGCATTGGCCGCACGATTCCTCGAAATAAAAATAGGACAGGCGTTCCAGCGCGCGCACCATGCACACCGTCTCATCCATCACGATCACCGCGCCGCTGCCCAGATAGGAACCCGCCTTCTGGATGGAGTCGTAGTCCATGTCCGTTTCCATCATGATTTCGCCCGGCAGCACCGGCATGGATGAGCCGCCCGGAATCACCGCCTTCAGCTTGTGGCCGTTGCGCACGCCGCCCGCCAGTTCCAGCAGCTTCCTGAACGGCGTGCCCAGCGGCAATTCGAAGTTGCCCGGATTGTTGACGTGGCCGGAGACGGAGAACAGCTTGGTGCCGCCATTGTTCGGCCTGCCCAGTTCGAGGAATTTTTTCCCGCCTTCGCGCATGATGTAGGGGATGCTGGCGAAAGTCTCGGTGTTGTTGATGGTGGTCGGCTTGCCGTACAGCCCGAAGGTGGCCGGAAATGGCGGCTTGAAGCGCGGCTGCCCCTTCTTGCCTTCGATGGATTCGAGCAGCGCGGTTTCTTCGCCGCAGACATAAGCGCCGTAACCCAGATGGTTGTGCAGGTCGAACTCAAAGTCGCTGCCCAGTATGCCCTTGCCCAGGTAGCCCGCCGCGCGCGCCTCTTCGCAGGCCGCTTCCATGCGCTCGTAGGCCTCGAAAATTTCACCGTGCACATAGTTGTAACCTGTCTTTACGCCCATGGCGTAGGCGCCGATGGCCATGCCCTCGATCAGCGCGTGCGGGTTGAAGCGCAGGATATTCCAGTCCTTGCAGGTGCCCGGCTCGCCCTCGTCGCTGTTGCAGACAATGTATTTGTCGCCGTCGTAATTCTTCGGCATGAAGCTCCACTTCAGGCCGGTGGGAAAACCCGCGCCGCCGCGTCCGCGCAATACGGAAGCCTTGACTTCGGCGATGATCTCATCGGGCGTTATCTTTTCTGCGAGTATCCTGCGCAATGCCTGATAGCCGCCCACCTTGAGGTAATTCTCCAGCGTCCACGGCTGGTCGAATCCCATTGTCGTGTAAATGACCGGCCCGTTCATGACTTGTCCAGTTCCGCCAATAATTGATCGATTTTTTCCGGGGACAGGCGGCCGCACAGTTTTTTGTTGCTGACGGTCAGCAACGGTGCGTCTATGCACGCCCCCATGCACTCGCCCTCGCGCAGGCCGAACTTGCCATCCGGCGTCACTTCGCCGAGACCGATGCCCAGCTTTGTTTCTATGTATTTGACGGTATCCAGCGCGCCGCACAAGGTGCAGGACAGGTTGGTGCACACGGTCAGCGTGTGCTTGCCCATGGGCTTGAGGTTATACATGTGGTAAAAAGTCGCCACCTCGTATACCGCCATCTGCGGCATACCCAGATAGGCAGCAACATCCGCCATGTCGTCCGGGGAAATCCAGCCCTTTTCATCCTGCACGAAACGCAGCGCAGACATCACCGCAGACTGCTTCTGGTCTGCCGGATACTTCTTCAGCTCGCGGTCAATTTTCGCTTGAACCTGATCGGATAGCATT
>JAQTOM010000024.1:16505-18231 GCA_028713345.1 Gallionellaceae bacterium
ATATCCTGTGTGCCTATGATGGCCACCACGTCGGCGATCATGTGGCCGCGCGCCATCTCGTCCAGCGCAGCCATGTGTGCAAATCCCGGAGCGCGTATTTTCATGCGGTAAGGCTTGTTTGCGCCATCGGAAACCAGATAGATGCCGAACTCCCCCTTGGGATGCTCGACTGCCGCATAAGCCTCGCCGGGCGGCACATGCATACCCTCGGTAAACAGCTTGAAATGGTGGATCAGCTCTTCCATGTTCTGCTTCATCGCCTCGCGTTTGGGCGGCGCCACCTTGAGGTTGTTTGTCATCACCGGGCCGGGATTATCGCGCAGCCAGCCGATGCACTGCTTGATGATGCGGTTCGACTGGCGCATTTCTTCCACACGCACCAGGTAACGCCCATAACAGTCGCCCTCCACGCCCACCGGAATATCGAAGTCCAGGCGGTCATAAACTTCATACGGCTGCTTCTTGCGCAAATCCCAGACGATGCCCGAGCCGCGCAGCATCGGGCCGCTGAAACCCAGCGCCAGCGCACGCTCCGGCGATACCACGCCGATGCCGACGGTGCGCTGTTTCCAGATGCGGTTGTCGGTGAGCAGGGTCTCATACTCGTCCACGTAAGTTGGAAAGCGGCGGGTAAAGTCTTCCAGAAAGTCGAGCAGTGAACCCTGGCGGTTCTCGTTCATTTTTCCGACGGCTGCGGCATTATGTATTTTGGAAGCCTGATACTGCGGCATGGTATCCGGCAGGTCGCGATACACACCGCCCGGACGGTAGTAGGCCGCATGCATGCGCGCGCCGGAAACCGCCTCGTAGCTATCCATCAGGTCTTCACGTTCGCGGAAGGCATACAGGAACACGGTCATCGCACCGATGTCCAGCGCATGCGCCCCCAGCCACAGCAGGTGGTTCAGGATGCGCGTGATCTCATCGAACATCACGCGGATGTACTGGGCGCGCAACGGCACTTCGAGGCCGAGCAGCTTCTCGATCGCCATGACATAGGCGTGCTCGTTGCTCAGCATCGACACATAGTCGAGGCGATCCATGTAGGGAACCGACTGCAGGTAGGTCTTGTGCTCGGCCAGTTTCTCGGTGGCGCGGTGCAACAGGCCGATGTGCGGATCGGCGCGCTCGATCACCTCGCCGTCCAGCTCCAGCACCAGGCGCAGCACGCCGTGCGCCGACGGGTGCTGCGGGCCAAAGTTCATGGTGTAATTCTTAATCTCAGCCATGGATTAAAATTCTCTAGTCGACATAACAAACATACTAGCCACAGAGGTCACAGAGAAAAACCATTGGACACCCCGGTTCTCGTTCTCTCTGTGAATCCTGTGTTCTCTGTGGCTAATGCCTTTGACTTTCATTTCATGCCACCATAATGCTCTTCACGGATGATGCGCGGCGTCACTTCACGCGGCTCCACTGTCACCGGCTGATAGATGACGCGTTTCTGCTCGGGGTCGTAGCGCATCTCGACATGACCGGAAAGAGGAAAGTCCTTGCGGAACGGGTTGCCGACAAAACCGTAATCGGTAAGCAGGCGGCGCAAATCAGGGTGTCCGGTGAAAATAATGCCGAACAGGTCGAATGCCTCACGCTCGTACCAGTTGGCGCTCGACCAGATGTCCGCCACGGAATCCAGTATCGGCAGGCTGTCGTCCTCGGCGAATACGCGAACGCGCACGCGCATGTTGTGGGTGATGGAAAGCAGGTGGTACACGACGGCAAA
>JAQTOM010000024.1:18331-24612 GCA_028713345.1 Gallionellaceae bacterium
AAAGCGCTTGCCCTCCCACGCGCCATCACCATGTGTGGAATAGTCCACGCCGCACAGATCCATCATCTGCTCGAAACGCAAGTCGGCATCGTCGCGCAAGCGGGTCAATACCGGCAGCATGTCGGCGGCGCGTATCACCAGGGTCAGCTCGCCCAGCCTGTTTTCAAGGCTCACCACCTTGCCCTCGAGCAGCCTGGTCAAATTTTCCTGCAATACGCTCAAATCGGTGGCCATCTCTTATCCGCGCGCAATCGTATTGGTTCGTTTGATCTTGTTCTGCAGCTGGATGATGCCGTAGAGCAGCGCCTCGGCAGTCGGCGGGCAACCCGGCACATATACATCCACCGGGACGATGCGGTCGCAACCGCGCACCACAGAATAGGAATAATGGTAGTAGCCGCCGCCGTTGGCGCAGGAACCCATCGAGATCACCCAGCGCGGCTCGGCCATCTGGTCGTACACCTTGCGCAGAGCAGGCGCCATCTTGTTGCACAGCGTGCCGGCCACGACCATCACGTCGGACTGGCGCGGGCTGGGGCGGAACACGACGCCGAAGCGGTCAAGGTCATAGCGCGAAGCCCCCGCCTGCATCATCTCCACCGCGCAACATGCCAAGCCAAAAGTCATCGGCCACAGCGAGCCGGTGCGGGTGTAATTGATGATGGTATCCAGCGAAGTGGTAACAAAACCCTTTTCCAGAACTCCGTCTATTCCCATTCCAAGGCTCCCTTCATCCATTCATAGATAAAGCCGATCACGAGAATGGCCAGGAAAATCATCATGGAGACGAAACCGAACATGCCGATTTCCCTGAGCACGACCGCCCAGGGAAACAGGAACGCGATTTCCAGATCGAACAGGATAAACAGGATGGCGACAAGGTAATAACGCACGTCGAATTTCATGCGCGCGTCTTCAAAGGCTTCGAAACCGCACTCGTAAGGTGAAAGCTTTGCGCTATCCGGACGATTGGGCGCGACCAAGCGGGCCAGCACAAGCGGTGCCACCCCCATTACCAGCGCTACGCAAATGAACAACAGCACCGGAAAATAATTTTCCAACATCTGAGCTCCCCCCTTTCCGTACAGCATTCCACAACACGGAACATGCAGCGTATTTTTAGTTTGTTTTTCCCAACCAAAGCCCAGAAAACTCTGACTCGACATTTGGTGCGGGGCAAGGGACTCGAACCCTCACGTCCTTACGGACACAGCCACCTCAAGGCTGCGCGTCTACCAATTCCGCCAACTCCGCATATTTTATTATTTTGGTATTTCTTTTGATTTCGAACCGCCTGCATCACTACCCGTTGGAGCAGGCATAACCTGAACCGGCTTAACCGCATCCTGCCTGTCCATCACACCACGCGGGCTGGACGGGTGGGCATAAAGATAGGTCAGCGTCATGCTGGTGACAAAAAACACTGTCGCGGCCACCGCCGTGCTACGGCTCAAGAAGTTGGCTGAACCGCTCGAACCGAACAGGCTGCCCGCAGAACCGGAGCCAAACGAGGCACCCATATCCGCCCCCTTGCCATGCTGCATCAGCACCAAACCCACCAGCACCACTGCCGTCGCCACATGCACAACCCAAACCAAAGTTTCCACACACTACTCCAAAACGAAATTAATTTTGTCCGGCGCGGCAAATCGCCAAAAAGTCCCCGGCAACCAGCGATGCGCCGCCGATCAGCCCGCCATCAATGTCCGGCATGGCAAACAATTCGGCTGCATTGGATGCCTTGACACTGCCACCGTAGAGTATACACAAACCTTGTGCAACCTGCCCATCATGCCCGGCAATGCGCTGCCGGATAAACGCATGCACCGCCTGCGCCTGTTGCGGCGAAGCTGTCTTGCCGGTGCCTATCGCCCACACCGGCTCGTATGCCACTACCGCATTGCGCAAGGACTGCACGCCCAGCAGCTTGATCACCGCATCCAGTTGTTCCGCCACCACCGCTTCCGTCGTGCCACTCTCGCGTTGTGCCAGCGTTTCGCCGATACACAAAATGGGCAACAATCCTGCTTTCTGCGCGGCAGCAAATTTCTCCGCCACCAGTTGGCTGGATTCGCCATACAGGCTGCGCCGCTCCGAGTGCCCGACGATCACATAACGGCATCCGAAATCACACAGCATGGAAGCCGCCACCTCACCGGTATAGGCACCCTTCTCCAACTGGTGCACATCCTGCGCGCCCCACTTCACCTGGCTGTTGCGCAACAACTGCTGCACCTGCGCGAGATAGGGGAAAGGCACACAAACCGCGCAATCCACCCCCGGCATCTTCTCCATGCCCGCCATCACCGCGTTCAGCAAGGCCTCATTCTGGGCCAGCGCCCCGAACATCTTCCAGTTTCCTGCAACCAGTTTGCGGCGCATCCGAGTGTGGAATTTCCAAGCAACGAAAGGCGGCCATGCTACCTGCGAAAATCCAAACGGTCAATCATGCGCTAGGAGCTTGATACGCCAAGACTGTTTGCTCCACCCTTCAGCAAACAATCCCCATTTCAGCTTCAGCGCCGTTCTGTCCACCACAACATCATCGCCGCCAGCAGCAGGAACAGCATGGGCATCACCATGGCGCTCAATAAAGGTCTCCACTCGTTGAGCGCACCCAGACTGGCAAACAGGCGCCCGACAAAGTGAAACGTCAGCCCCAGCACGATGCCCGCGACTACTTTGGCGCCAATCCCTCCCTCACGCTGGCGGTGCGCGGCAAACGGCAAGGCCAGCAGCATCATCACCAGCACCGCCAGCGGATACACCAACTTGTTCCACATGGCGATTTCGTAGCGTGCGGCCTTCTGGTGGTTGTCGCGCAGATGCTGGGTATACTGGTAAAGATTCCATGCCGACATCTGCTCTGGAACCACCAGCAGCACACTCAATATGTCAGGGTTAAGCACGGAGTTCCATTCCAGATTGTCCAGATTACTGACTACCGTACCCTGTGTACCGAAGCGGGTCTGCGTCACCTCCTCCAGCCGCCAGTGATGCTCTTTAACAAAGATGGCACGCTTCGCCGCCATAATGGCCCGCAGATGGTAACTCTCGTCAAATTCATAAATGCTGACATTCAACAACGAAGTATCCGGCAGCACGTTTTTTACGTTCACGAAACTGCGCTCATCCTTGACCCACACCCCGGAGCGAAATTCCTTAAGTGTCACTTCGGCGTTCTGCGCCTTTAGGCGCAAACTCTGCGCCAAACGCTCACTGGGCGGAGAAAGCAGCTCTCCGCATATGTAACTCAGCAGCACCAGTGGCAGACCTATCCTGAACAAGGCGCCCACCATTTGCCGCAATGATGCGCCGGAAGAACGGTATATGGTCAACTCGGAATTCGCCGCCATCTGTACCAGCGCCAGGATAGTACCAATCAGGACCACAACCGGAAACAGCTCATAGATATGACTGGGTACGGTCAACAGCACAAACAGCAGCACATAGCTCAGGTGGTAGTTGCCGTGCCCCATCACGCTTAACTCATGGATCAGGTCAAGAAAACCGAACAGCATCAGCAATGCGGCCAGAACCAGTGCAATGCCGGAGTAAATCTCGCGTGCCAGATAGCGGGTCAGCAGCTTCATCGCACCAATCTCCGCAAGGAGAACACTGATAGCCGCCGGTAGAACAACAACACCATCAGCACAAACATCAGCGTATGGATTCCCCATAAGCCGAGCATCGGCCCGATTTTTTCCTGCCCCACCCAGGCATTGGTCACGCTGATCATGTTGTTGTAAAGCATGTAAATCACCAGCGCCATGATGAGGTTAAGCGAGCGCCCGGCACGCGGATTGACAAAGCTCAGCGGGATTGCCAGCAGCGCCAGGATCAATGCGCTGAGCGGCAGCCCAAGCCGCCATTCCAGCTCTGCCGTATTCCAGCTGCTGCGGTTTTGCAACAAATACAGGGTGGACAGCGATTGAAGCGGTACTACATCCTGTTTGGCACTCGCCGACTCGATACGCACCGCATAGCGCTCAAACTCAACGATCCTGAAATCATAATGGCCGGGCGAACCCTCGTAACGCGTGCCGTTCAGCAATACCAGGAAACGGTCGCCATTCGCCGCCGTCTCCTGCAATCCCTCCCTGGCCACCATGATCCCGGCCTTGCCATGCTGCACCGATTGCACAAAAACATTACCTACCCGGTTCTTGCCGGTTTCCAGATTTTCGATAAAATACACGCGGTCATCGTGTTTGGATTCGCGGAATACGCCGGGGGTTGCGGCAGACACATCGTCGCGGCTGTTCAGCCTGTTCTTGAACTCTTCCGCCTTGGACAAGGCCCAGGGCGACAGCACCAGGCTCAGCAATGCGATCACCCCCACTACCGGCAACGCATACCACATCACCGGGCGTATCCAGCGCGTCAGCCCGATGCCGGAACAGAACCACACCACCATTTCACTGTCCCGGTAGCCGCGCGTCAGCGTCAGCAACACCGATAGAAACAGGCTGATGGAGAGCAGCACCGGCAAATAGTTCAGGGCGCTGAAACCCAGCAATGCCAGTATGCCGTCCACGGCCAGGGCACCGCTGACTGACTCGCCCAGCAGGCGAATTAACTGGGTGAGGACGACGATGCCGAGCAGGATGGCAAATACCGGCACACCCATGCCGGCAAACTCACGCACCAGCGAGCGATGAAAAATGCCGGTACGCAACGGCTTCGACTCTTGCCGTTTTGACTTTTGTACGTTGGTTTGCGGATAATCCGGCATCTGGCGCAGTAATTAATGTGAAACTCGCGTAGCGAGACACTGCCCCCCTCTCCCTTTGGGGGAGGGTCGGTGAGGGGGGGCGGTTATGGCGTGTGCAAATTTCATTATTTGTGGTGGCTATAAGCCATGCCCGTTAGGGCAGGAAAATATACTTTAAGGAGAAGCAAGTGGAATTTAGCATAAAACCAGGCAGTCCGGAAAAACAGCACAGCGGCTGCGCAGTAGCCGGGGTATTCGAAGACGGTAAATTGGCAGGCGCTGCACAAGTCTTGGACAAGGCCGCCAAACATTATCTCAGCGACATCATTGCACGCGGTGACATGAGCGGCAAACTCGCCACCACCCTGCTACTGCACAAGGTGCCCAATATCGCCAGCGAGCGCGTGCTGCTGGTCGGCCTGGGCAAGAGTACCGAATTCAATGCCAAACAATTCCTCGAAGCGGTGCGCGCCGCATTGCGCGGCGTACAGGCGACCGGGGCGAAGGATGCCACGCTGTATCTGACCGAGTTGCCGGTAGCGGGGCGGGACAGCGCGTGGTGCATGGTCCAGGCGGTGCTGGCCGCCTACGAAACAAGTTACCGTTCCGATTACATGAAAAGCAAACCCGAGAAGGACACCAAGGGCTTGCAAAAAATCCACTTCGGATTGAGCGACGGCAAGCATGCCTCTGCCCTGAAAACCGTGCTTGCACAAGCAGGGGCAATTGCACGCGGCATGAATCTGGCCAAGGATCTCGGCAACCTGCCGGGCAACATCTGCACCCCGACCTATCTTGCCGCCAAGGCGCTGGCGCTGGCCAAGGCGCACAAGTCCATCAAGACCACGGTACTGGAAGAAAAGGACATGCGCAAGCTGGGCATGGGTTCGCTGCTTTCCGTCACGCGCGGCAGCGAACAGCCCGCCAAGCTCATCACGCTGGAATACCACGGCGGCAACAAGAAGCAGAGGCCCATCGTGCTGGTCGGCAAGGGCATCACCTTCGACAGCGGCGGCATCTCGCTCAAGCCCGGCGCGGAAATGGACGAGATGAAATACGACATGTGCGGCGCGGCCAGCGTGCTGGGCACGCTGCAAGCCGTCGCCGAAATGGATTTGCCGCTGAATATAGTCGGCGTCATTCCTTCCTGCGAGAACCTGCCCAGCGGGCGCGCCACCAAGCCGGGCGACATCGTCACCAGCATGTCCGGGCAGACCATAGAAATCCTCAACACCGACGCCGAAGGCCGCCTCATCCTGTGCGATGCGCTGACCTATGCGGGCAAGTTCAAGCCGGATACCGTGATCGACATCGCCACGCTAACCGGCGCCTGCGTCATCGCGCTGGGGCACGTGGTAAGCGGCCTGCTCAGCAACCAGGACGACCTGGCCAGGGAACTCCTGGCCGCAGGCGAACAGGCTCACGACCGCGCATGGCAATTGCCGCTGTACGACGACTACCAATCGCAGCTCGACAGCAACTTCGCCGACATGCAGAACATCGGCGGACGCGCGGGCGGCACCATCACCGCAGCCAGCTTCCTGTCGCGTTTCACCAAGGACTACCG
>JAQTOM010000025.1:0-2005 GCA_028713345.1 Gallionellaceae bacterium
GCGAGGACGGCGTGCAACTCAAGTGGCTGGCGCCGACCGACACCTTCGTCGAACTCGGTGCTGAGCTTGGCCGTGGGCGCGGCTTTCCGGGCAGCGACCGGCAGAAGAATGGCTCGGGTGCGGGCGTGCTGTTCGCGCATGTCGGCGATGATGCCGGCGTGAGCAGCAGCTGGCGCGCGGGCGTTTCGCTGCAACAGACCAGGCGCGAAAATGCCGTCAGCAGCAACGTGCCGGATCTGCATGGCACTGTCGGCGGCGTCAGCAACAGTTTCAGCGGCGACAGCAGAACCAGCGGGCTGGATTTCGTGTGGAAATACGCGCCGGACGGCAATGCCACCATGACCAATTTCAAGCTGCAAGGCGAATATTTCCGGCGCAGGGAAAACGGCCTGCTCACTTACAACCTCGCCACTACCGACAGCTACGCCGTCACCCAATCCGGCTGGTACCTGCAAGGCGTGTACCAGTTCATGCCGCACTGGCGCGTGGGGCTGCGCTACGACCAGCTCGATCCCGGCACAGCGCAGGTCGGCGCGTTGAATGCCCTCAATGTCGTCAGCAGCTACGGCTATCAGCCTGCGCGCAACACGCTGATGCTGGACTTCAGCCCGAGCGAGTTCTCGCGCCTGCGCGTGCAGGCGGCGCAGGACAAGTCGCGGCAAGGGCTGGCCGACAACCAGCTGTTCCTGCAATACATCATGAGCCTGGGCGCCCATGGCGCACACCAGTTTTAACTACGACACCCTCCTCCCCTTGAAGGGGAGGGGATGATTCCCACTCAATGGAGAAAATGTCATGAAAATAATTCTTTACTTCCTGTTTCTCGCAGCAATCGCTTTGCTCTCACCCGCAGCATCCGCGCTCAACATCTTCGCCTGCGAACCGGAATGGGCGGCTCTGGCGAAAGAGCTGGCGGCGGACAAGGCCGATATTTATTCCGCCACCACCGCGCTGCAGGACCCGCACCAGGTGCAGGCACGCCCCAGCCTGATCGCCAGGGCGCGCCGCGCGCAACTGCTGGTGTGCACCGGCGCGGAGCTGGAGATCGGCTGGCTGCCAATCATCCTGCGCGAATCGGGCAACCCGGATATCGCGCCCGGCAAGCCCGGTAACTTCGTGGCCGCGCATTCCGTGGCCATGCGGGAAATACCGTCGCACCTGGATCGCGCCGAGGGCGACGTACACGCGGCAGGCAATCCGCATATCCAGCTTGACGCACGCAATTATCTGCCCATCGCGCAGGCGCTGTCGGCAAGGCTGGCCGGGCTTGATCCCGCCAACGCCGCGTTCTACCGCAGCCGCCTGCAAATCTTCACGCAGCAGTGGCAGGCCGCCATCGTGCGCTGGGAGAAACAGGCCGCGCCGCTCAAGGGGCAGCCCATCCTGGTGCAGCACACCGCTTTCCCCTACCTCAGCGCATGGCTGGGAATGAAGGAAGTCGCCGCGCTGGAACCCAAGCCCGGCATGGAACCCAGCGTCGCCCACCTGTCGCAGGTGCTGGAACTGTTGCAGCGGCAGCCGGCGAAGATGGTGATACGCGCCGCATACCAGAACCCCCAGCCTTCCGCGTGGATGGCGGAACATGCGCATATTTCCGCCGTGGCCCTGCCGTTCAGCGTGGGCGGCACGGAGGCTGCGCGCGATTTGTTCGGGTTGTTCGACGACACGATTGCGCGGCTGCTGGCGGGGCTGCAATGAACGGCACCGATCTCGGCATCCTCCTCCCTGCATTCATCGCCGGATTGCTGGTGCTTGCCACCCACGTGCCGCTCGGCATGAGAGTACTGGCGCGCGGCATCATCTTCGCCGACCTCGCCGTGGCGCAGATCGCCGGCCTGGGCGTCATCGCCGCCGGGCTGCTGGAACTGACCGAATACCCGTTTGCGGTACAGGGCGTGGCGGCGATCAGCGCCCTGCTCGGCGCGGCATTGCTGGCCGCCATCGAACGCAAGTTGCCGGATGTGCTGGAAGCCTGCATCGGCCTGCTGTTCGTGCTCGCCGCCAG
>JAQTOM010000025.1:2105-24559 GCA_028713345.1 Gallionellaceae bacterium
GCGACTTTGAGCACGCGGTGATAGGCGCGTGCGGAAAGGCTGAGGCGGGTGATGGCCTGCTGCAACAGCGCGGCGCCTTGTGCATCCGGTGTGCACAGCGTGTCGATCTCGCTTACCGTGAGTTGCGCGTTGGGCTTGCCCTGGCGAACTTGCTGGCGTTGCCGCGCCGCTTCCACGCGCTGCTGGATGGCGCTGCTGATTTCGCCATCGGCCTGCTTGAGCAAGGCTTCCTGCGGCACGGCGGGGACTTCGATCTGGATGTCAATGCGGTCCAGCAGCGGGCCGGAAATTTTGCCGCGATAGCGCGCGACCTGATCCGGCGTGCAGCGGCACTTGCCGTTGAAGTGTCCGAGATAGCCGCAGGGACACGGGTTCATCGCGGCGACTAGCTGGAACTGGGCGCGGAAATCGGCGCGGCGTGCGGCGCGCGAGATGGTGATGCGCCCGCTCTCCAGCGGCTCGCGCAATACTTCCAGCACATGGCGCTCGAATTCCGGCAACTCGTCCAGAAACAACACACCGTGCATGGCGACGGAAATTTCGCCGGGGCGCGGGTTGCTGCCGCCGCCGACCAGTGCCACGGCAGAGGCGGTGTGGTGCGGCGCGCGGTAAGGGCGCTGCTTCCATTTGTCCACGTCGAACATGCCGCCGAGCGATTGCATGGCCGCACTTTCCAGCGCCTCGGCCTCGCTCATCTGCGGCAGGATGCCGGGGAAGCGTGCGGCCAGCATGGACTTGCCGGTTCCCGGCGGGCCGCTCATCAGCACGCTGTGGCCGCCCGCTGCGGCAACTTCCAGCGCGCGCTTGGATTGCGCCTGGCCTTTCACCTCGCGCATGTCGGGGTAGCGCGGCGGTACGGGCTGCGTGTCGGGAATGAAGCGGCTCATCGTCTCGCGCCCGGCCAGATGCGCCGCCACCTGCAACAGCGACTGCGCCGCATACACGGCGGCCTGCTCCACCAGCGCCGCTTCCGCCGCATTGATTTCGGGCAGCACAAACGAGCGTCCGCAATTTGCGGCGTGGTAGGTCATCGCCAGCGCACCGCGTATCGGGCGCAGCTCGCCGGTCAGCGCCAGTTCCCCGGCAAATTCATATTCGGCCAGACGCGCGGAGGGAATCTGCCCGGACGCGGCGAGGATGCCGAGTGCGATGGGCAAGTCGAAACGCCCGCTCTCCTTGGGCAGGTCGGCGGGGGCGAGGTTGACGGTGATTCTTTTGGCGGGAAATTCAAACTGGCAGGTAAGCAAGGCGGCGCGCACGCGATCCTTGCTCTCTTTCACTTCGGCCTCGGGCAGGCCGACGATGGTGAAGCTGGGCAGGCCGTTGGCAAGATGCACCTCGACGGTGACCTGCGCGGCATCCATGCCGGAGAGGGCGCGGCTATATAAGACCGCGAGGCTCATGTTGGATCTTGGGGTGAACAGTCAGCCACGGACAGGCTCGGATTAACACTGTGTCCGTGTTAATCCGAGGCCAAGACCGTTTTATGCTGGCCGCCGCGCTGCGCTTCCAGCGCCGCCACACGCGCTTCCAGCGCCGCCAGTTTTTCCAGCGCATGCGACAGCAGCTTTGCCTGAATATCGAATTCTTCGTGCGTCACCAGATCGAGCTTGGCAAAACCCTGTGCCAGCAGGGCGCGGGCATTTTTCTCAAAATCCTTGGCAGGACTGCTGGCCAGCGCTTCATTCAACTTCGCCGCCATCTCTTCAAAAAACTTGGGATTTAACATGGTGCAATTCTCCGTAGCAAAGTATGCGGCTAGTTTAACAAATTTAACGCAATTCCCGTGTGTAGCTTGTGGTTATGTGCGGGAATTGTTTAACTTTACCCCGATCACCGCGCCAAAGTCTATTTGCCAGTTCAGCGTGTGCGCCAGAGGAATAGCGGAGAGTTGCGCCAGCAGGGCGCGGATGCTGCCGCTGTGCGCCACCAGCGCGATGTGGCGCTGCGGGAGCCGCGTTACATCGAGCAGCGCATCCTGCACGCGCCGCATCATCTGTTGCGCCGATTCTCCGTTGGGCGAGGCGTAGTTCAGGGTGTCGGCTGCCCACGCGTCGATTTCGCCGCGCGCGATGTCGTTCCATGCGCGCCCCTCCCAGTCCCCGAAGTGCAGCTCCATCAGGCGCGCATCGCTAAGCGATGGGCAGCGCTGTTGCTGCGCCAGATATTCCGCCAGGCGCTGGGCGCGCAGCAGCGGCGAGGCGATGACCAGTTCCACGGGCGGCAACCAGTTTAGTGCATTGGCAGCCTCGCTGGCGAAGCTGTCGGCCACGTCCGTGTCGAACTGGCCGTAGCAGATGCCGGGCGTAATATTGGGCGTGGTATGACGGATGAGATAAAGCGTCTGCATGGCTACAACGTTGCAAGCAACCCGATATAGAAGGCAATCTCCGTCAACTGCTGCACCGCACCGAGACAGTCGCCGGTGTAACCGCCCAGGCGCTGCTGCAACCGCCAAGCCAGATAGATGCGCACCAGCAATGCGGCGCCAAATGCGGCAAACATGCTCGCTGTGCTGGCTCCCGCCGCAAGCATGATGCCCAGTGCGGCAATGCCAAGCAGGAGGGAGATGGCGAAACTTGCATGGCTTAGTTTTCCTGCGGCAGGCCTGGCGCGCGCGCTGTCGTCATCGCGCACGTAGCGCTGCGTGACCATGAGGCTCACCGCCATCAGGCGGCTCACGCCATGCGCCGCTACCAGCGCGGCGGCGGCATAGGCCAGCGAGCGAGCGCCGAGCGCAAGCAGGGCCTGGTATTTGATGAGCAGTGTCAACACAATGGCTATCGCGCCATACGCCCCGATGCGTGAATCTTTCATGATGGCGAGTATTTTTTCGCGCGTGTAGCCGCCGCCCATGCCGTCGGCAAAATCGCTCAAGCCGTCCTCGTGGAATGCGCCGGTGGCGAGGATGCCGGACACCATGCTCAAGGCAACCGCCAAGGACAGCGGCAAGACCTGCGCAGCCAGCCACAATACGGCGGCGGCCAGCGCGCCGACGCACATGCCTACCGCCGGAAGATAGCGCGTTGCCTGATCGAGCTGCTGCGCGGAATGCCCTACCCACGCAGGCAACGGAATGCGGGTGAAGAATTGTACGGCGGTGAAAAATAAACGCAGTTCTCGTAGCATGATATAGGGCAGGATTCAGGCTGGCGCAGACTAGCAGCGGATACACGGATTGTCCAGGAGAACTCCCGGCAAGCCACGGTTTGTATGCCGCCCACCGTACATACTGCCATTGCCCTCAATCAGCCCATCTGGAATTGCCTGTACAATAATACCTTGAGCCATGGGCGTAACAGATATTTGCTTATTCTTTCGATGAAACCTATTCCATTCAACAAACCTTTCATCATCGGCCACGAGCTGGACTACATCGCCGATGCTGTGGCGCAAGGCCATCTTTCCGGAGACGGGGGCTACACCAAATCATGCCACCGCTGGTTCGAGGAAAAACTGGGAACCCGCCGTGCGCTGCTCACCCACTCATGCACCGCAGCGCTGGAAATGGCCGCTATCCTGTGCGACCTCCAGGACGGCGATGAAATCATCCTGCCTTCCTATACTTTCGTGTCCACCGCAAATGCCTTCGCGTTGCGCGGCGCGGTGCCGGTGTTCGTGGACATCCGGGCAGATACGCTGAACATGGACGAGAACCTGATCGAAGCGGCCATCACCCCCAGAACCCGCGCCATCGTGCCGGTGCATTATGCAGGCGTGCCGTGCGAGATGGATCGCATCATGGACATCGCGCAGCGGCATCAACTGCTGGTGGTGGAGGATGCCGCGCAAGCGCTGCTTTCCACTTACAAGGGACGCGCGCTGGGCAGCATCGGGCATTTCGGCTGCCTGAGTTTCCACGAGACCAAGAACATCATCAGCGGCGAGGGTGGCGCGTTGCTGGTGAATGATGAGCGTTTTGCCAAGCGGGCGGAAATCATCCGCGAGAAAGGCACCAATCGCAGCCAGTTTTTTCGCGGGGAAGTGGATAAATACACATGGGTGGACATCGGCTCTTCCTACCTGCCGAGCGAACTGGTCAGCGCCTTTCTTTACGCGCAACTGGAACATGCCGACGAAATCACCGCGAAACGCTGCCGTATCTGTACCGCCTACGCCACGCAACTGGCTCCGCTGCAACAGGCGGGCAAGCTGCGCCTGCCCGCGTTCGACGGCGACAGCAACGGGCACATGTTTTACATCATCCTCGACAGCCTGGACACGCGCACCAGGTTGATCGCGCACCTCAAGGCGCAGGGCATCCATCCGGTGTTCCACTATGTGCCGCTGCACTCCTCACCCGCCGGACTAAAATATGGCCGTGTTGGCAGCGGCATGGCGGTGACTGACGACTTGAGTAAACGCCTGCTGCGCTTGCCGCTTTATTACGAAATGAGCGATGCAGACACCGCGCGGATAAGCTCGGCAATTCAAGGCTTCTTTAGCTTGTAGCTAAATGCTGTTCAACTCCTACGGATTCCTCTTCCTGTATTTGCCGGCGGTGCTGCTGGGATTCTTCTGGCTGGCGCGGGTCAGCCACGCCTTTGCCGCCGCCTGGCTGGCACTGGCCTCGCTATTCTTCTACGGCTACTGGAATCCGGCCTATGTAGGATTGCTGCTGGGTTCTGTCGTATGCAACTATGCCTTCGGCATGTGGATCGCCAAGGCTGGTGTAAGGAAAGAACCTGTGCGCCAAAAACGCCTGCTGGTGCTGGCCCTTGCCGCCAACCTGCTGCTGCTCGGCTACTACAAATATGCCAACTTCTTCCTGGGCAGCATCAACAGTGCGGCGGACACCCACCTCTCGCTGGGCGAGATCATCCTGCCGCTGGGTATCTCCTTCTTCACCTTCACCCAGATCGCCTTTCTCGTGGATACCTACCAGGGCAAGGTGAAGGAATACAACTTCATCCACTACACCCTGTTCGTCACTTATTTCCCGCACCTCATCGCAGGCCCCGTGCTGCACCACAAGGAAATGATGCCGCAGTTCGCCCATGCCTCCACCTACCGCTTCAATTACGAGAACATGGCGGTGGGCAGCACGATTTTCTTCATCGGCCTGTTCAAGAAGGTGGTGCTGGCGGACGGCATCGCCGAGTATGTCGGGCCGGTATTCGCCGCCCCTGCGGCCGGGATACACCTGACTTTCATCGAGGCCTGGGGCGGTGCGCTGTGCTACACGCTGCAACTGTATTTCGATTTCTCCGGCTATTCGGACATGGCCATCGGCCTGTCGCGCATGTTCGGCGTGATCCTGCCGCTGAACTTCCACTCCCCCTACAAGTCGGTGAACATCATCGAGTTCTGGCGGCGCTGGCACATGACACTGTCGCGCTTCCTGCGCGACTACCTGTATATCCCGCTGGGCGGCAACCGCAAGGGCAAGGCGCGCCGTTACCTCAACCTGCTGGCGACCATGCTGCTGGGCGGCCTGTGGCACGGCGCGGGCTGGACCTTCGTCATCTGGGGCGGGCTGCATGGGCTGTATCTGGTCATCAACCATGCCTGGCACGGATTACGCAGGGCCTGCGGACAAGACCCGGACAGGCCGCTTTCCAGACCAGCGCATATGGCATCGGCGCTACTCACCTTTCTTGCCGTGACAATGGCCTGGGTGTTCTTCCGGGCGGATTCTTCCGGCCATGCCCTTGCCATTGTGCATGCGATGCTGGGCGGGAACGGGCTGGCGATACCGGATGCGTGGCTGCCCAAGTGGGGCGCGCCCGGCCAATGGCTGGCTGCGCACGGTGTGGCCTTCGGCGCGTCCAACGGACTCATCGGCGGCGGTGCGGTCAACTGGATATGGATACTGTTGCTGATCGTGTGGATCTCGCCCAACACACAGCAGATCATGCAGCACTTCAAGCCGGCGCTTGGCACGCCAGCCTTGTCCGCAACCCGGCTGGCGTGGCAGCCGACCGTCAAAGCCGCGGCGCTGGTATGGCTGCTGGGCTTCATCGCCGTCATCAACCTGAACAGGCAGTCGGCGTTCCTGTATTTCCAGTTCTGACATGAACCGTTCCCACAAGCGCTATGTCCGGTTGATGCTCGCGTGTTTTGCGGCGACGCTGCTGCCCATCCTTGCGCTGAACCTCCAGCTCGGCAGCCTGACGCTGGGCAACTCCGGCAAGGTCCGCCAGGCCAGCGCGTGGCAGCAGGCCACGCATGGTGTGACCTATGCGCCGACCCTGAGCGACACCGGGCTGTTCAAGACCTTGCGCCTGCATGACCGCCTGCCGGAAATCAACGGCGTGGTGTTCGGCTCCTCTACCGCGCTGGGCATTACTGTGGCGGCATTCCCACCGCCGCTGAAAGTTTACAATTTTGCACAGACCGGCCACGGACTGATGGCCGCCATCGGCGAAGCGGAATGGCTGATGGCGCACAAGGACAACATCAAATATCTGGTTATCCCGCTGGATTGGTCGCTCGGTTTTATTTACCAGGATGGTGAACCGGCTCCGCTCGACCTTGCCGTGGCGGCCACACAACAACAGACGGCAACCGGCGCAGTCCCGCTACTGGACAGGATGCGGGATGCGCTTTCCTATCCGCGTGTCGCCAGCCTGTTCGACATCCTGAAAAAAATCCTGCGCGCGCCGGATAACGGCACCGCATTCCGCCAGTATTTCCTGCAAGCGGTAAGCGATGATTACCGCTGTGCGGACGGCAGTTGGGCCAGGGATTTCGATACCATTTACCGCGGCACCTGTACCGGCTTCCGCTTTGACGGCAGCGCCACCTTCGCCAACAATGAGCCGGTAAAGGATGCGCGGCCCCTTATCCTTTCCGCTGCCGTATCCAGCTCAAAATATGTCATCAATCTGATGCGCCGGCAGGGCGAACCGAACCCGGCCATGCTGCACCACTTGGCCGCCCTCGCGCGACAGACCGAAGGTAAAAACGGTAAACTACTGCTGTTTATGCCGCCGCTGTTGCCGGGCATGGAGGCGGCATTCCTGCAACATCCGCAATTGTCAGCCACGCTCACGCATACAAAAGATGCCTTGCGTGCCTGGGCAGCGAGAGAAAATATTGTGATTCTGGATGCCGGACAATCCGAACGTTTCGGCTGTAGCGTGCCCGAATTCATGGACGAGCACCATGCCTTCCCGTCCTGCTACAACAAGGTGTTCACGGCATTCTGGAGCAACCATGCACGCGCCGAAGGCGGTAACATAAGCTGGCCGCGAGGCGGCCTTTACTGATGACTATCATGCCCAACACTCCTGCCAGGAATTTCTGGCTGCTGTTCGCGCTCGCCGCGTTGAGCTTGCTGCCCGCACTGAATTTTTATTACGTTGGCGAGGAAGCCATTTTCCCCATCACCTCGCTGGAAATGTGGCAGCGTGGCGCATGGCTGAAGCAATATCTGTACGGGATGGACGTGCAGCACAACCCGCTGTTCAACTGGCTGATCATGCTGGTCTCAGCACTGGCCGGATGGGAGCACATGCTGACCGTCACGCGCGCGCTGACCATTTGCGCAACGTTGACCACCGGTTTGCTTGTTGCGTGGCTGGCGCAACGCCTGTTCCGTGACAAGGCATTCGCCGCCTTTGCCGCACTCGCCTATATCACCATGCTGGACATGCTGCTATACCACGGCTGGCTCAGTTATGTGGATCCGCTATTCGCGATGTTTATCTTCGCCGCCGTCAGCACATTATGGGTGGGCACGCATGAACGGCGCATGGCACTTTTGCTTGCGGCAGGCATACTGCTGACCTGCGCATTTTTGAGCAAGGCATTTACTGCATACCTGTTCTACGGCGCGGCATTGTTCGTGCTGCTGTTCGATGCCGGGCAGCGCGCCTTCCTGCTACGCCGGTCCGCACTGCTCATCCATGCCGTCATGTTCGCCGCGCCCTTGGGCTGGTTCGCCCTGATCCCCAGCGGAAATTTGCAAAGCGGACGAATGTTCGCAGAGATACTGTACAAACTGGCGTTCCCGGAAATGGGTGCATACCTTACCCGGCTGGTCACGTACCCGCTGGAAATTTTCATCTGGCTGTCGCCGGTAACTCTGCTGGCGGCGTATTTCTGGGTGCGCAGGCGCAACCGCAAGGATGATGATGAAAGCCAGCGCCTGTTCAAGACCGCATGCTGGATTGTGCTGCTGGAATTCCTGCCTTACTGGTTATCGCCACAAGGTGGCATGCGCTACCTGCTGCCGATCTATCCGCTACTGGCGCTGATCGCCGCACGCGTCGTGTGGCAGTCGGGAGAAGCGGCGCTCGCAACAGCGCGCAAATGGATGACAGGCGCGCTGGCGCTCAACTTCGTTCTGGCGCTGGCGGCCTTTCCTTATTACCAAAGCCATTACCGCGGGAAGAATTACGACGACGCGGCGGCAGACATCCTGACGCTTACCCAAGGCTATCCGCTGTACAGCGCCAACACGAGCGCAAGCGGATTAAGCGTAACGGCATACCTCGACCAGCGTCGCCACCCGGCGCCCGCCGTGCAATGGCCTCCTGGACAATGGCAATCGGGTTATGTGCTGGCGCTTGGCGACGATGCGATGCTGGGTAAGGTTTACAAAAAATACCAATTGGGCGGTGACGAGCTTTACTTGCTGTGCCGGGGCGAGGCATGCCGCAAATAATTTATCCCTGACTGCCGACAATCAGGCCAACAATGACCAGCACCACACCCGTGATTTTCAGTGGCGTAATCGGTTCATTAAAAAACACCCCGCTTGCCACCATGACCAGCACAAATGCCAGGCTCATGAACGGGTAGGCATGGCTGAGTTGCAGCTTGGTCATCGCCGCCATCCAGAACACCGAAGCCAGCAACGCTGCCGCGAAAGCGCTGATGATCCAGGGATTGAGCAACAACTGGAACAGGAAACCGACCTTGTCCGGCAATGCTTCCGGTAGTGCTCCCGCCTTGAGCACCTGCCACTTGATGGCGACCTGGCCGTACACGGTGAGTATGATGGTCAGGGAAATGTAGAGGTAACTCATTTTACCAGCCGATGATAAATATCCACCGGGTTCCTGAAACTGAACCCCAGTGATACATAGAGATTGAGAGCTGCCATGTTGGAAGCGGAGATTGAGCTTTTCACCTCTGCGCAACCTGCGGCAAACAACTCGGCGCACACCGCACCCCACCAGTATTTGGACAGCCCCTTGCCACGACATGCTTCGTCAACCGCATGCAACACCAGGCTGTTGCCGGAATACGCTATAAAACCGGCCAGCTCATTGCGCCAGAATAGTCCATATACATGCTGCTGCCCACAAAGTTGGCGTAGCCAGTTGTCATAGCGGAGGTCGGCATGCGCCTGGTCGAGATTGAAGTCGCGGTGGAAGCGGCCATGCAAAAACGCACCGTGGCAAATCCGCAGCAGTTCCTGCCAGTCCACATGCTTGCCGATGGAAATATCCGGGTGTGTCGGAACTTTCAATTTTGCTGCCGCGCAGTACGGCTCAATCAACGTGTCGCAATAATAGAAACCGTACTCATGCAGCAATTGCTTGGACGCCAGCGGATCAACCCGCACGCTATGGTGCCCAGGCGTTTGCACAGCCTGATGCAGGCTCGCGGCGGATGCATCGGCAAGCTCATAAGTGGCCAGCCCAAACGCAGCGGTATCCCATGGCGTACTAGTCAATGCGGATGGATTCATCAAAGGTTGCACGTCTTATGATATACAAAGGCCGCTTCTTGCTCTCGTCGAAAGCCTTGCCCAGATAGATACCCATGATTCCCAGAATAGAGATGATGATGCCGCCGATAAAATACAGCGAGACAATCAAGCTGCTCCAGCCCATTATGGGTACGCCATACAAGAACGCCCGCACAATGACGTACACGCCGTAGCAGAAAGATAAAAATGCCATCAAAAAACCGAAACGGATGGCCAGCCGCAACGGCTTGTCGGAATAGGCAATGATGGTTTCGGCAGCCAGTTTCCAGAGCTTGGAAAAAGTGTAGGTGGATTTGCCCTCATGGCGCTCGGCGTGCTCCACATCTATGCTGGCGCAGGGAAAACCCATCCATTGCACCAGACCGCCGAAGAAGCGCAACTGTTCGCGTATTTTGCGGAAATTGTTCACCACCTTGCGCGACATGATACGGAAGTTGCCGGTCTGCGCATCGTATTCGATGTCGGCGAGGTAACTGAAGACCTTGTAGAACAGCCAGGAAGTGAAGCGCTTGAGTGGCGGGTCTTGCCGCGGCCCACGCCGCGCCAGCACTATGTCATAGCCCTCCTGCGCCTTGGCATACAGCCGTGGAATTTCCTCTGGCCGGTCCTGCAAATCGCAATCCATCACCACCGCCCAGTCGCCGTTGCAGTAATCCAGGCCGGCGGTAATGCCGTAATGCTGGCCGAAATTGCGGCTGAATTGCATCCCCTTGACGCGCCCGTCCTGCGCTGAAAGCCGTTCGATGATTTCCCAGGAGCGGTCGCCGCCGCAGTCTTCAACCAGCACGATCTCGAAATCGGGCGTGATGGTTTCCAGTGCGGCAACCAGGCGGCGATACAGCTCATCAAGGCAGTTCTCGGCCTTGTACACGGGGATGACGACGGAGATGATGGGTATTTTCTGATCCATTGATTAACGCTACTCTTTCCGGTTTTCAGGTTTTCTGGCAACCAGCAACAGCGAGCCGCCAAACGGAAATGATAAACCAAGGTTAATCATTCCACGTTCAATTTGCATTATCGCCCCCAGCACGGCATTGGTCAGCTTGCCGACCTTCAACCCCACCGCTTCCATCTGCTCGTCCATGTCCGCGCCGGATTTCTTCAGGCCGCGCGAGGCCAGCATCAGCGGCAGCAGCAGCGACACGAATGAAGTCGTATATTCGACCCGGAAGCCCGCCCGGACCACTTTCCCGGCCAATTCCACCCTTGCATAACGGCGCCTGTGATGGGCAAAATCGTCAACGCGGCTCCACAGCCAGCGATGCTGCGGCACAGTCAGCACGATGCCTCCGCCCGGCTTGCAGGCTCGATACATCTGCGCCAGCACCGCTTCATCTTCTTCGATATGCTCCAGCACGTCGAACGCGCCGATCAAGTTGAACTCTTCCTGGAATGGAATCCGGCGCGCATCCATCTGAAACAGGAAGGCGTCAGGCACACGCTGTGCGGTGAAGGCCAACCCCTCGGTAAAAATATCGCTGCCGCTAAAGCTCGCTTGCGGAAAAACGGCGCGCATGCCGGACAGGACGAAACCCGTGCCGCAGCCCATTTCCAGCACCTTGCCGGGTTGGGGAAAATATTTGCGCAATACATCCATCAGGATGCGGTTGCGCGCCACAAACCAGAAGTGGCTGGGTTCGACCTCTACCATTAACCGGAAAAACTCCGGATTAAAGCCGTCGCTCTGCCCGTCCAGCTCCGGAGCGAATGCCAGGAAGCCATTCAGTTTGGCAGGCTTGTTACCGCAGTCAGGGCAGGTCCAGTCCAGCGTGTCGAAAGGCCTCAGGCAAACCTGACAGAGTTTCATGACCAACGCAAACAAATCATCGTGCCAGTCCCTTTACCCATCACTGCAGCAAACATATCCAGCAATGCCCGCTTGCCATAAAACCGCATTTTACCTTGAATTGCCCGATCTGCCGGTAGAGTGGCGGATAGTGCTTCTGCGATTGCGGTAGCTGCATTGATGGTTGCTTCAATAAGCGCTCCATGCTGCCATCCAGGTACTGAATATTTTTTCAAGCGCATCCTGTTGCGGCCGATCCAGATTGAAAAATTGGAAAGTCAGGTGCTGGTTTCCGGCAGGGTTGAACGACGGCTCCAGAAACTCGGTTCGAACCACTTTTCCTGAGATATTTAACCGGGAGTTGTCGGCAAGCGCAAAAGAGATGGTGGAAACATCCCCGGCTTGGGCTGAACTTGACCTGTATTGATGGACTTTTGCGCGGCAGCCGCTCATGGAAATATCGGACAGTTCCGCAGAATAGCGCCTGCCCCCGACTTCGACTTCGCAAGGTGCGACAACCACAATACGCTCCGCCCCGCGCTGTTCCCTCCCAACAAAGCCCATCTTGCCTCCTGAATGTTATCTATTGGCCAATTGTGATGATACTCCGGGAAATACGCACGACACTCACCCGGCAAGCGTGGCGCGGACGCTTGGGCGCGCGCTGATACGGGAAAACCATGCTGCCAGATTCGGGTGCGCCCCGCGCCAATCGCGTTCAGCCTGGCGCAGGTCCAGATAAACCAGGGCGCTTACCAGCGCCAGATCGGCCAGTGTGATGGATGCGCCCTCGCACCATTCGTGCCGGTCAAGCTGGCCAGCCGCGTGTGCAAGGGCGCGGGTAATGGCATTATTGTGCCGGCTGATTATGTCGGTGTCCCGCTTGTCCGCCGGGCGGGCATTTTCGGTGCGTACCACGACGGCGGAGTCCATGATGCCGTCCGCCAGCGCCTCCCAGCGCCTGACGCGCATCCGTGCCAGGGCATCGGCGCGCGGAATAAGGATCGGCGCATCATTCAGCGTATCAACGTATTCGGCAATCACCGGCGAATCGAATACGCAGGTTTCATCATCGAGAATCAGCGCGGGTATCCGCCCCAGCGGATTGACCCGTACCGTCAGGCTGCCCGGTTCGCGCGGCGGGTCAATGAGGTAAGTGTGTGGAATATTCTTTTCCAGCAGGACAAGCCGTACTTTGCGCGCATAAGGGCTGGCATCGGTTCCTAGTAGTTTCATGAAGTTTCTCCGGTAACTGTACCCCCTGCATACAAGGGGCGGTTCTCTTGCAAATTATCAAACGTCTCCCCACCGGTTTTTCTTCCGGCGGGTGCTTCATGCTACCAGTTTTCCATCGTGCTGACTGCCGGGCCAGTCGCCGATACAATGCGCTACTTTGATACATACCAACCTTGTTAAAACATGCGTACCGATGAGTTTGATTTTGCGCTTCCCGAACACCTGATTGCCCAGTCCCCGCCAGAGCGGCGCGGCGCCAGCCGTCTGCTGCATGTGCGCAGTGAAGGCAGGGAAGACCGCCGGTTCGCCGATTTGCCGGATTTGGTGCAGGAGCATGATGTACTGGTATTCAACGATACGCGCGTGATGAAGGCGCGCCTGTTTGGAGTGAAGGAAAGCGGCGGGCGTATCGAGGTGCTGATCGAGCGCTTGCTGGATGAGCGCCATGCGCTGGCGCAAATCCGTGCCAGCCATGCTCCGCAGCCGGGCGGCAGGCTGCTGCTGGCAGGCTGCCTGCCCGTCACCGTGATGGGACGTGAGGGTGAGTTTTATCGGTTGCGCTTTGACGGGACGGAAGCGGGATCAGAAAAAACGGGAGGCATTGCCGCAACCGCCGCGCATAACCGGAAAAACGTGTTGGCCCTGCTGGAAGAATACGGCCAGTTGCCGCTGCCGCCCTACATCACCCATGCAGCCTCTGCCGATGATGAAGAGCGTTACCAGACGGTATTTGCGCGGCAGCCCGGCGCGGTGGCCGCACCCACGGCGGGGCTGCATTTCGACGCCGGCATACTTCTCGCCCTGCGCGCCCGGGGAGCGCAACTGGCATATGTAACGCTTCATGTTGGCGCAGGCACCTTCCAGCCGGTGCGCACGGAAAACATCCATGAGCATGCCATGCACAGCGAACGCTATACCATCCCGCAGGCCACGGTGGACACCATGCGCCGCGCGAGGGAGCGCGGCGGGCGCGTCATCGCGGTGGGCACCACCAGCTTGCGCGCGCTGGAAAGCGCGGCGCAAGTATCGCCGGAGCAGGATGGGCCGCAGGCAGGCGAAGGCGAAACGCGTATCTTCATCACCCCGGGCTATCGCTTCAAGACGGTGGATGCGCTGCTGACCAATTTCCATTTGCCCCGGTCCACCCTGCTGATGCTGGCGTGCGCCTTCGGTGGCATGGGCGAAATACTGGATGCCTACCGCCATGCGGTGAAGCAGGAATACCGTTTTTTCAGCTATGGCGATGCGATGCTGATTGAGCGGAATGAAACATCCATTTCTCGCCTGGCTACTGAATAGTGTCGCCGGCTGCTCGCCGGTTGCGGATAGGCCGCATGGCCGATGCGTACTGGCAGACACAGTCAATTTTTCCGGCATGAGCTACCCGATTTCTTTACAATAGCCGCCAATCTTAAAGGCGGCGCGCCATGACCGAAACCCGCGAATCCCATTACACGGAAAACGTGCAGGAGCATCTCCAGCAGGTGCAACACCTGCTGGACAAGCACGTCCTGGTGGAGACGGTAGTGCACCAGCAGGTATTGCCGCGCGAGGATCGCCACGAGCTGGTGGACAAGCTGCTGCACAAGCGGCACCTGGCCGAACTGCGCGAGAAGCTGGGCATGCTGCACCCCGCCGACATTGCCTACATCCTGGAAGCGCTGCCCATCGAGCAGCGCCTGCTGGTGTGGGACCTGGTCAAGGCAGAACGCGACGGCGAAATCCTGATCGAGGTTTCCGATGCGGTGCGCGAATCGCTGATCGCCACTATGAGCCGCGACGAGTTGCGCGAGGCGGCGGGACAGCTCGATACCGACGAGATTGCCGACCTGGCCCCGGACCTGCCGCAGGCGGTGATGCGCGACGTGTTCAAGTCGCTCTCCACCGGGGAGCGCGAGCAATTGCGCGCGGCAATGTCTTACCCGGAAGACGCGGTAGGCGCGCTGATGGATTTCGACATGGTAACCATCCGCGAGGATGTGACGCTGGAAGTGGTGTCGCGCTATTTGCGCCGCTTCGACGAGCTGCCGGACCACACCGACCAACTGTTCGTGGTGGATCGGGATGATGTTTTCAAGGGTGTGTTGCCGCTCAACCTGCTGATAGTGAATGAGCCGAACATACCCGTAAACAAACTGATGCTGACCGACACCATCAAGCTGCACTCCGATGACAAGGCCGACCAGGCGGCACAGGCATTCGAGCGCTACGACCTGGTTTCCGCGCCGGTGGTGGATGAAGACGGCAAGCTGGTCGGGCGCGTGACGGTAAATACGGTGGTGGACTTCATCCGTGCCGAATCGGAAAGCGACGTATTGAACCTGGCCGGTTTGCGCGAGGAGGAAGACATCTTCGCCTCGGTGTGGAAGAGCGCGCAAAACCGCTGGCTGTGGCTGGCGCTCAACCTGTGCACCGCCTTCTTCGCCTCGCGCGTGATCGGCGGTTTCGAAAACACCATCGAAAAATTCGTCGCGCTCGCCACGCTGATGCCCATCGTCGCGGGCATTGCGGGCAACTCGGCGAACCAGACCACCACGATCATCATCCGCTCGCTGGCGCTGGGGCAGATCACCCAGGCCAATGCGCGGCGGCTGATCGGAAAAGAATTTGCCATCGCCGGACTGAACGGGCTGGTGTGGGGCGGCGTGGCAGGGCTGTTCGCCTACTTCCTTTACAAGAGCGTGCCGCTGGGCCTGGTAATGACCAGCGCGATGCTGCTCAACCTGTTGCTTGGCGCGATGGTTGGCATATTCATCCCGTTATTGATGCAGCGGCTTGGCCGCGACCCGGCCATCGGCTCCAGCGTGATGCTCACCGCCGTCACCGACAGCGGCGGGTTCTTTATTTTTCTGGGGTTAGCAACGATATTCCTGATTCACTGATTTCGACAAACCGCGGGGACTTGCCATTATGAAAGTCGCGGCAAGCTTGCTGTCATCGTGATCCCTTCGTTTGGCGAGCGCTACCTTTCCACGCCGCCGTTTGCAGACCTCAAGGTGGATTGACCGGCACTTTGTTGCTTCCGGCGCGTGCAGCTACAACACAAAAGTTTTTTCGCCCGCCAGCAAGTGGTGCACCGTTTCGCGTTCACGGATGAGTTGCACGACCGTCCCGCACACCATCACTTCGGCGGCGCGCGGACGGGTGTTGTAGTTGGAACTCATGCTCATGCCGTAGGCTCCCGCCGACATCACCGCCAGCAGACCGCCCTGTACGATACCCAGTTCACGTGCGTGTCCAAGGAAGTCGCCGGTTTCGCACACCGGCCCCACCACCTCATAAGTTAAAACGTTGCTTTTCTCGATTGCCCCCTCTCCCGCTTGCGGGAGAGGGTTGGGGAGAGGGGATGTGGTGCGTATATTCACAGGCAAAATTTCATGATAAGCGTCGTACAGCGCAGGGCGCATCAGGTCGTTCATTGCCGCATCCACGATGGCGAAATTTTTTTCCTCACCGTGCTTGAGGTATTCCACACGGGTCAGCAGCACCCCGGCATTGCCCACCAGTACCCTCCCCGGCTCGACAATGATTTTTTCGCTACGCCCGCGCAAGGCGCCGAGCAGCGCCACAGCATAGTCGGCAATCGAGGGCGGTGTTTCGTCACAGTAGCGTATACCCAGCCCGCCGCCCAAGTCGAGATGCTCCAGCACGATGCCTTCGCGCGCCAGCGCATCCACCAGCGTCAGGATTTTTTCCGCCGCCGCGATGAACGGGCTGATCTCGGTCAGTTGCGAACCTATGTGGCAATCGATACCCGTCACGCGCAGGTGCGGCAATTCACTCGCCTTGCGGTATAGCGCCAGCGCCTCGGCATAGGCCACACCAAACTTGTTCTGCTTCAGCCCGGTGGAAATGTAGGGATGCGTCTTCGCATCCACGTCTGGGTTCACGCGCAGGCTTATTGAGGCTGTGCGCCCCATGTCGCGGGCCACCTCGTTCAGGCGCATGAGTTCAGCTGCCGATTCCACGTTGAAGCACAGGATCCCCGCATCGAGCGCCAGGCGCATTTCCGCCGCCGTCTTGCCCACGCCGGAGAACACTACCTTGTGTGCCGCCCCCCCGGCAGCCAGCACGCGCTGCAACTCACCGCCGGAAACAATATCGAAGCCGGCTCCCAGCCGGGCCAATAGATGGAGAATGGCGAGGTTGGAGTTGGCCTTCACCGCATAGCAGATCAGATGCTCGCGCCCCGCGAAGGCCGCATCGAACTGGCTATAACCGTCAACCAGCGCCGTATGCGAATACACGTAACACGGCGTACCAAAACGCCGTGCGATGTCGTCCAGCGGCACCTGCTCGGCACAAAGCTGGTCATTCTGGTAGCTGAAATAATCGGTCATGGTTATTTGCCTTGTTGTTGTGGCGCAGGCTGCGGCGGCATAAACAGCGGCCCCTTGTGTCCGCAGCCTTGCAGTAGCAGGGTCAACAGCAACATAATACCGGTCGCGCGCATGATCGCACTCTCAACGAAATTGAACAGACGGGATTATATGACGGAAAACGAATTCAACGAATTGGCCGATGCGGTATTTAACCGCATCGAGCAGGCCATAGACGCCAGCGGCGCGGACATCGAATGCAACCTCGACGGCCCGGTGCTGGAACTGGAGTTTGACGACGGTTCGCAAATCATCGTCAACCGCCACGGCCCCAACCAGGAAATCTGGCTCGCCGCCAAATCCGGCGGGTTTCATTATGCCTATCAGGATGGGCAATGGGTGAGCAAGAGGGATGGAGGGGAGCTGTTTGGGAAGTTGGGGGAGTTGGTGAAAATTAAATTTTGATTTGAGGCGGGCACATTACAAATAAAAGCCCCTGCCGGCAATCGGCAGGGGCTTTCTCGTTGCAACAAAAAGGTGGCTTACTTGTGTACGCCCAGCTTCTGGCGCCAGCCGGGGAATATCTTGTCGGCATCTTTCGGGAATGATTCGAAGGCACGGGCAAATTCTTTATGTTCCTTCGCCCATTCGATCGGATCGGCGCCGGCCTTCCAGCACTCATAGGACTGGCGCAGGGAAATCGCACCTGCCGCCGGGCTGTCGATGTGGCCGTATGCGCCACCGCCTGCGGTGTTGATCACGTTGCCGTGGCCGAGGTTTTCGAAGAAACCGGGCAGACGCAGCGCGTTCATGCCGCCGGAAATAATCGGGGTGGTGGCCTTCATGCCATACCATTCCTGATGGTAGAACGGGCCGGTGCAGGAATCGCGCTCGATCATGTAGGCGATGATGCGGTCGTCCTTGCCGCCTTCCATCTTGCCGTAGCCCATGGTGCCGACGTGGATGCCGGAAGCGCCCTGCAGGCGCGACATCTTGGCCAGCACGAACGCGGTGTAGCCGCGCCTGGATGACGGCGAAGTGATCATGCCGTGGCCGGCGCGGTGGTAGTGCAGGAACTGGTTCGGATACTGGCGGCGCGCAGTGGTAATTGCGCCGGGGCCGCCGACGAAGCCGTCCACCAGGAAGGCCACCTTGTCCGCATCCGGACCGAAAGTTGCCAGAATGAAATCGGCGCGCGCGCACATTTCATAATGGTCGTCGGCGGTGATGTTGGCGGAAAATAATTTAGGTTGCCCGGTCTCGTCCTGCGCGCGCTTCATGGCATCGGCCACCAGCGGGATGGTCTTCTTCAGCGGGGAGAAAACCTGGTTGCCCTGCGGTTCGTCGTTCTTGATGAAATCGCCGCCCAGCCAGAACTGGTACGCGGCGTGCGCGAACGGCTCGGGGCGCAGACCCAGCTTGGGCTTGATGATGGTGCCGGAAATGTAGCCGCCGTTCTCGACCGGGCGGCCCAGGATGCGCCACATATCGGAGATGTTCTTGGCGGGACCGTCGAACAGTTGCAGCATGCGCGGCGGCATGTAGAAATCCTGCATCTGCGAATTCTTCACGTCGGCCATGCCCTGATTGTTGCCGATGCACAGGGTCAGGAAGGAGACCAGCATCGCGCGTCCGTCGGTGATGTTGCGGTCGAACAGGTCGATCGGGTAGGCGATCTTCATGATGCCCTTGGCCTCGTCGATCTCATACACCAGCGCGTCCACGCCCTTGGTGAAATCGTCGGTGGTGCACACCTCCACGTTGGTGCCGGTGGAGGACTCGGCGGCAAAGTGCGCGGCAGCTTCCAGATAGCCGTGGCCTGCGGCGGGTTCCATGGTGTAAGCCACCAGCACGTGGTTGCCGCCCTTGATCAGGTCTTCTTCCTTCAGGCTCAGGTCGGCGTAGCGGTTCGATTGGTCCATTTCTTTCTCCCGGTTAACAGTTCAATTCAAATGACAGCGGTTGCAACTATAAAGCCGTACAAGCATAAATAATAGTCAAAGTTTTTTATAAAAACCATAAATAATACTTATGCATTGGTATAGAATACTCTCGCCATGTTCCACGTCACCTTACGCCAACTGCAAGTATTCGAAGCTGTCGCGCGGCAGCTGAGTTATTCATGCGCGGCCAACGTGCTGCACCTCAGCCAGCCAGCAGTTTCCATGCAGATCAAGCAACTGGAAGAAAGCATCGGCTTACCGCTGTTCGAGCAGATGGGCAAGAAAATTTATCTGACCGATGCCGGCAAGGAGCTGTTCCAGTGCAGTTGCGCCATTACACAGCAGCTTGCAGACGTTTCAACGATATTCAGCGACATGAAGGGCCTGGAGCATGGCCACCTTAACATTTCCGTGGTCAATTCCGCCAGCTATTTCATGCCGCAACTGCTGGCCAAATTCATCCAGTTGCATCCCAGGATCAACGTCAGCATGCATGTCGCCAACCGCGACGCGGTGCTCAAGCAACTCGCCGAAAACAGCGCCGATCTCGCCATCATGGGACGTCCGCCGGAGGGGGCAGACATGCTATCGCAGTCATTCATGCAGAATCCGCTGGTGGTAATTGCCGCACCCGGTCACCCGCTAGCCAAGGCCAAAGCCATTCAGCCGCTGCGGCTGGCACAGGAAACTTTTTTGTTGCGCGAGCTTGGATCGGGGACGCGCAGTGTGATGGAACGATTCTTTGCCAACCATCGCGTCACTTTATCGGCCACCATGGAAATGGATACCAACGAGTCCATCAAGCAAGCGGTGCAGGCCGGGATAGGGCTGGGTATTATCTCCCTGCACGGCATTGAACTCGAGCTGGAAACCAAACGCCTGAAAGTACTGGATGTGGAACACTTTCCCATCATGCGCCACTGGCATATCGTGCATCGCAGGAATAAACGCCTGTCCGAGGCAACCCGGGCATTTCAGCAGTTCTTATTGGCGGAGGCAAAGAAGCTCACACCCGGGCCAACCGGGAAAAGACCCCCAAAACCCGCCCGGAAAAACCAGAAATAAAAGGGCGGATATTTTATATACGTGCGGATGTTGTCTGTTACGGGATTCTCTTCAGAATTATTATGCGTTTCCTGTCAATTTTTATGCGGCCATCGGCAACCATCTCTCTCAGTATGCGCGAGATCATTTCACGCGATGCCCCTACAATGTTTGCAATATGCTGATGCGTGAGTTTTTCCTCAATAACAAGCTGCCCGTCTTTTTCCTTGGCAAAATCATTCAGCATATTCGCCACCCGCCCATGAACATCCATAAGCGCAAGGCTCGAGATTTTTTTGTTTGCCTCACGCAGCCGGGTGACCAGGCCCAACATGATTTGTTCGGCAATTTCAGGATACGCGCGCAAGCAATCCCTGAAGCTTTCCTTGCTGATTACAGTTAGCTCCGTATCTTCCACCGCTTTCACCGCAGCAGAGCGCGCATCACCGTCAATCAAGGACATTTCGCCAAAATGCTCACCCTGCTTCAAGATGCTGAGAACTATTTCCTTTCCTTGCTCATCACAAAGCAATATTTCCACCTTGCCGGAATTGATTACGAAGGCGCAGGGGGATATATCTCCTTCATTAATAATGAAGGTGTTTTTTGGATAGAATCTCTTCTGCCCGTTGCGAAGCAGGGTATCCAGCTTGTCTTTATTTAATATACTCAGAAGATGTGTTGCATGAATATTCATAACACCTCTCAATAATGTTCGGCAGTTGGCTCTGTTTGCAAATTGGCCAAGTGGTTAGCGGTGCAGCGTACACTGCATGGTCAAGTCGATCGGATTGAAATGGTTTTGAGTTCTTTTTGTGATTGAACTGATAGATATGAAGATCTATGCTCACGGTAATTTTCTCCACTGGAGGGAAGCCTTCATAATCTACGCGTCCCAAGCCAACTTACAATGGCAGCCCAGCACCTCGGGAGACATGATACCGAAAAATGGAAGAGGTTTCGAATGTCCTATCAGTTACACTTCAAATTTGAATCCGCCTCTGCAAGAAACCTCATGTAACAGAATATGTCGTGCCTCCCGGAAAATCTGTGCGGTATTACCAATAAGCAATATGTATTTCTTTTAGACACACCGAGAAAACACCGCCGATCAATAAGTTGAAAATATGGAATGCAGAATGCCTACACCACAGGATGGCACCCAGATTAATCTATTCAATAAATTGCCGGACGTTAATGGTGAGATATTATGAAATAATCCATTCTCGCATCTAACCTGAACGTCTCACTGGCAAGACATACCGATGAGGCCAACATTGGCAAGAATATTAGACGTCCGTTAGACAGTTAGACAAAGTGACCAAAGAAAACAAAGGGTTGAGCCATACGCCGATGATGCAGCAATATTTGCGCATCAAGGCAGAGCATCCGGACATGCTGCTGTTCTACCGCATGGGTGATTTTTACGAGCTGTTCCATGAGGATGCCGCGCGCGCCGCGAAACTGCTCGACATCACGCTTACCCAGCGCGGCGCGTCCAACGGCCAGCCGATCAAGATGGCGGGCGTGCCGTATCACGCCGCCGAGCAATATATGGCGCGCCTGATCAAGCTGGGCGAATCGGTGGCCATCTGCGAACAGATCGGCGACCCCGCCACCAGCAAAGGCCCGGTGGAACGCAAGGTGGTGCGCATCGTCACCCCCGGCACGCTCACCGATTCCGCGCTGCTCGACGAGAAGCGCGACAGCCTGTTGCTGGCGCTGCACCAGCGCAACAACGAAGTGGGACTGGCGTGGCTCAACCTCGCCTCGGGCAAGTTTTTCGTTACCGAATGCGCTGCCGGTCAGCTGCCCGCCGAACTCGAGCGCCTGCAACCCTCTGAAATCCTGCACCCCGAAAATGCTGCTCCGCAAGCCAATATTCATGCGGCTTTCAAGACGCTGCCCGCCTGGCACTTCGATCTGGAAACCGCGCGCCGCGCACTGTGCCAGCAATTCTCCACGCTCGACCTGGCCGGTTTCGGCTGCGACGATTTCACGCTCGGGCTGGAAGCGGCGGGCGCATTGCTCGGCTACGCCAAACTCACGCAGGGACAAAGCATCGCGCATGTGCGCGCCATGCAGGTGTACAGCGCCGACCAGTATGTGCGCATGGATGCGGCCACGCGCCGCAACCTGGAAATCACCCAGACCCTGCGCGGCGAACCCGCCCCCACCCTGCTCTCCCTGCTCGACACCTGTGCCACCAACATGGGCAGCCGCCTGCTGGCACACTGGCTGCACCATCCGCTGCGCGACAGAGCTGCCCTGCGGGCCAGGCTGGATGCGGTAGAGCAACTGCTGTCGCCTCCCTCTCCCTCCGGGGGAGAGAATGAGGGCGGGGGAGCAACTGGCGGGGCACGCATAGAGCGTTCCCTCCCCCCCCTCACCCCAGCCCTCTCCCAGTGGGAGAGGGCTGGGGTGAGGGGGGGGAGGGAACTGTATCGCACGGTGCACGA
>JAQTOM010000099.1 GCA_028713345.1 Gallionellaceae bacterium
ACTCGCAATTTACGGTAAACCGTGATTTCGTTGAAACCGAGTGAAGCCAGCAAACCCATCTCGGCGGGACGTATCAACTGCCCGCGAGCCAGCACAGTTGCGCCCTGTGCCATATCTTCCCCGGTCAGGCGGATATTCTGGCCGCGACGGGGGGCGGCGCTTATCTCCGCAGTGGCGCCATCGGCTTTGACATGTTCTTGCATCACCACGCTATCGCAGCCTGCGGGAATAAGCGATCCCGTCATGATGCGCACGCATTCGCCTGCGGATACAAGCCCGTCAAAAGCATGGCCGGCAAAGGCGCTGCCAATGATTTTGAGTTTGCAGGGAGTGTTTGCCAAGTCACCGGAACGCACGGCATAACCATCCATCGCAGAATAGTTGTGCGGCGGCACATTTATGGGGGAATGCACATCCGTTGCCAATGTGCGCTGCAACGCGTTGCGCAGGTTGATTGTTTCCTGTTCCATGGGCGCGGCCAGGAATTGCCGGATCAACTGGCGTGCCTGCTCCACCGGCATTGAATTAGGGTCGTAGTCACCCAGTGTTTCAAGGGCGGATAAGAATGGGCGTTTAGATTCCATGAGACGTCCTTATAACAATTAACGATGGGATTTTGGAGGCTGGGAAGTGTCGCAAGCATGGCTAGTGCCTGCAATTCTGATACCTTTGATCAAGTGCCTTTTCTAGTTGGGGTATGGACAGGTATTTGTCCAGAATTTCCTTGGCGGGAAATCCTTCAAACTTGACAACCAGATAACGTGCGAAGACGGTTTATCCGCCGATATAAGACATTTCAATTTTTCTGGCAGGCCGGCTAATGTCATTGGTTAACGCACTTCGCAGTTCCGAATATCGGTCCGTGCGCTTTCTCCATAAGTGAGCCAGGGCAGTGGAAATTTCTTCATCGGATTTGCCGCCATGCATCAGTGCACGCAAGTCGTGTCCATTTGCTGCAAAAAGGCAGGTGTAGAGCACGCCTTCGGTTGACAATCTGGCGCGGACGCATTCATGGCAAAAGGTTTTGGTGACACTTGATATCACCCCGATTTCACCGCCGCCATCACGATAGCGCCAACGCTCCGCAGTCTCGCCGGTGCTATTGGGTTCTATTTCTTCAAGCGGCATGTGTGCAGAAATGCGCCGGACTACTTCGGCGGACGGAATTACCTCATCCATTTTCCAGTTGTTGGAAACACCAACATCCATGAACTCAATAAACCGCAGAACAAAAGGTGAGCCCTTGAAGTGGCGTGCCATGGGTATGATTTCCTGGTCGTTCATACCACCCTTGACTACCATGTTCACCTTGATCGGGCCAAGGCCGACTGCGTGGGCGGCATCCAAACCGCGCAGTACTTCGGATACAGGAAAATCAACTCCGTTCATGCGCTTGAAAGTGGTGTCATCCAGGGAATCGAGCGATACCGTAACACGGGTTAAGCCCGCATCTTTCAGGGACTGCGCCTTTTTGGCGAGCAGCGATCCGTTAGTGGTGAGCGTCAGATCCAAATCGCGGCCATCACAGGTTTTCAGTTGTGCGAGCATCCCGATCAAATTTTCGATATGCTTGCGCAGCAGCGGTTCACCACCGGTCAGGCGGATTTTTTTAACGCCATGATTGACGAAAATCCGTGCGATACGGGTGATTTCCTCAAAACTTAAAAGTGAAGAGCGCGGCATAAAAACGTGATCCTTGCCGAATACTTCTTCCGGCATGCAGTACACGCAGCGGAAATTACAGCGATCCGTGAGTGATATGCGCAGGTCTTGCAATGGGCGCGCCAGCGCATCAGCAACGAATCCGGTTGGGGTTTCGATTACTGAAGGTATTGATGGAACCGCATTGAGATGGCGGTGATCCGCAATAAGTGTGGTTTTTTCGTACATAATGTTTATACGGCTAATTTACAGTTGCGTGCTGTTGCAGGTTTAAATTCGGAACGCACTTGCTAATGCTGGATTTAGCATGTAATCCGAATTGAATAGTTACAAGAATACTTCTTTGGAAAAGGATAACTCAGGTGGTGTCTGTCAGTCCAGAAGTTTACATAGGCGCTGGATTCTGGTGAAGGCAATTCCATCATGACGTGTGCCGCCCGATTGTCAAATTAAAATATTTTGCTATTTTATTTGTGATTACCAAAAGTCACCAATGATTTGATGTATGTCAAGAGCTTCGTTGATTTACGCGTGTAGCCTGCGCAGTCATGGAGTTTGTATGAGTTGGTGTTAGTCGGTTTTCTGTTGAGTTTCGTTGTTGCTGCGCAAGCCTCAGGCCTTTGCTGCCAAGCAGGTCACTTCTGTTGTGTAGCTCTCGTTAGCTTAATTGGTTTAAACCATAACGTGCATATTTGTTAATACTGCAGGTGGCTAAATAGGCATAATAAATACCACTATTTACTTCTTGCGGCATAGATTTTTTTTTGTTACATTTTTGAAATGGCGTTTGTGGTACTAGTTATATATAGCCTTAATACGGCGTAATCAAGATTTAGAAGATTTAGTTTTTGTTGCATTTGTTGCAAAAGGCGTGATTCTCAAAGAGTTGTCCGTTTTGTGCCTTGATTAAGTAAAACCGGGCAGTAATTTCAATTAATTTTTAAGGGGGTAACTGATGAAGGAATTAAAGAATAATTTTGGCAGGCGCAGCTTTCTCAAGCTGTCTGCTACCGCCGGGCTCTTGGCGATGGCCAACAGGGCCTTTGCAGCCTCCCCATTTTTGACGCCTGTTGTAGTGGACAATCCTCTCAAGGCCTACCCAAGCAGGGATTGGGAAAAGGTTTACAGGGATATGTACCATGAAGACAGTCATTTTATATTTATGTGCATACCGAACGATACGCACAACTGCCTGCTCAAGGCCCACGTAAAGAATGACGTGGTTGTCCGCATCTCGCCCTCGTACGGCTACGGTGATGCGGTAGATATGGACGGGAGAAAGGCCAGCCACAGATGGGATCCGCGCTGCTGCAACAAGGGGATTGTATTGGCCAGGAGAATTTACTCCGACAGAAGGCCCAAGGGTGCAATGGTAAGAAAGGGATTCAAGGAGTGGGCGGATGCAGGGTACCCGCGGAATGATCCAAACGGTTTCCCGGAAAAGAAATATCTGCAACGCGGCAAAGAGCCTTTCATCAAGCTGCCTTGGGATGAGGCGTTCATGCTGGCCGCTAAAACATTGCACAACATCGCCGTGACCTATTCCGGCGAGAGCGGTGCCAAGCTGCTGGAAAAGCAGGGCTATGACCATGACATGATCCATTCCATGCACGGTGCGGGCACCAAGACTATGAAATTCCGGGGCGCCATGGCGCTGCTCGGCATCATACGCATATATGGCCAAAAGCGCATGGCAAACATGATGGCCTTGCTGGATGCCAATGTCAGGAAAGTGGGTCCGGAAGAAGCGATGGGCGCAAAAATACTGGACAGCTATACCTGGCATACCGACTTGGCTCCGGGAACACCGATGACCTCCGGCCACCAGTGTCTGGACTATGACCTTGCCACGATGGAACACGCCAAGGTTATCCTGCTCATGGGCACCAACCTGCTCGCCACCAAGATGCCGGACGTCCACTGGATAACCGAGTCCAGGCTCAAGGGTGCACATATTATAGACATATCCATCGATTATCACGCCACGGCCAACAAGGCGGACGATGTCGTCATCATCCGTCCGGGAACCGACTGCGCCTTTGCCCTGGGTCTGGCCAACGTACTGATCAATGAAAAGTTGTACGATGAAAAATATTTGCTGGCCAATACCGACATGCCGCTGCTGGTCAGGACAGATACCTGGACCAACCTGAAAGCATCGGACTTCATCGAAGGCTACAAGCAGGCCGAGCTCTCGCACCATATCAAGGTGATCGGGGATAAGGATGCTCTTCAGCCGGTGGCGTTCCATGATACTGCCATTGTCAGGGAAACCCTGCGCAAGGAGTGGGGCGACGCCGTGGTATGGGACAAGAAAACAGACAAGGCCGTCCCGTTGTCGAGGGACAAGTGTGGTGCGCAATTCGCGAGCGCGGGAGTCGAGCCGGCACTTACCGGAGGTTTCCAGGTCAAGCTGCTGTCCACCGGAAAATTGGTCAAGGTTGTGCCTGTATTCCAGTTGGTGAAGGAATATCTGGACGAGTTCTCGCCGGACAACACGTCTACCCTCACTGCAGCCCCGAAGGAAGCGATTCACGATGTTGCCCACATGCTGGCGGCGAACAGGGGCAAGGGGATCATCGCCACCGGCGCCGGCAACAACCATTACTTCAACATGCACCTGAAGGATCGCGCACTCCTGCTGGTTGCGGCACTGACCGACAACATCGGGCATATAGGCGGCTGCTCCTTCGGTAACTTTGTGGGTAACTACCGCGTCTCGCTTTACGGCGGGCTGGGGCAGTATCTGCTGGAAGATCCGTTCAATCCGGAATTGACCGCGCCGCAACTGGTCAATGTGAAGGATCGCAAGGTGGGTATGGCAAAGATCCGTAAATATGCCAAGGATGAATCGGCTCACTACTATAACTACGGCGACCGTCCGCTGAGGGTTGGCAACAGGCTGCTCACCGATCCGGGACACATGCCGGCTCCGACCAAGTCGATGTGGCAGACAAATTCCAATTCTTCCATCGGCAATTCAAAAGGTCACTATGATCTGATGATCAATACCATGCCCAAATGGGAACTGGTGATGTATGGTGACTGGAACTGGACTACTTCCTGTGAATATTCCGACATCGTCTGGGCTGTCGATAGCTGGATGGAGACCAAGCACACCGATATGTCCGCCTCCTGCACCAACTCGTTCATGTTTACCCAGCCCATCACACCGATGAAGAGGGTACATGACACCAAGGGTGACGTGGAGTTGTATGCCGGAGTCTCCAGGGCGCTGGCGCAGATTACCGGCGACAAGCGGTTTGCCGACTACTGGCACTTCGTGAATACACCAGGAGAAAGTGACCCATCCAAGAGCACCGAAGTTTACTTGCAGCGTATTGTCAATAACGGCCAGCCCACCAGGGGTTACGACGTTCTTGAGGTCAGGGACAAGGCTGTGAAAAAGGGTGTTCCTACACTGCTGATGAACCGCACCTACCCACGGGTCAGCGGCTGGGAACAGGCAAATGAAGGCACACCATGGTACACGAAGACCGGAAGGCTGGAATTCTACAAGGATGACGCCAGGCAGATCGAAGCCGGCG
>JAQTOM010000100.1 GCA_028713345.1 Gallionellaceae bacterium
GCGATATTCCAGTTCTGCACTGTGTGCGCTGCTGCTGCCATATTGTGAAAATTGCGGGAAGGGAAGCGTCGGCCCAAACCAAGGCGGCATGGCACTAAAAGGCAGCACATTGCTCATCCATTCAGAATTGACCGTTTGAGTGGTCTGCTGCTGGCTCCATAAGGCGCGCAATTCACTATTACCCGTCAGGCTGTGGCGCAAGCCCAGGCGCGTCACCCGGCTGTCATCCTCGATCATGTTAAATGACCCGAACCATATCGGATCCGCCGGAAAGAATGTCTCGCCGTGTTTTGAGTTAAATGTCTGGTACGACACGAACGCCTGCGTGGACGGTGCTGGCCGCCATTGCACGATGGCTTGCGCTATGCGGTTATCCAGATTCTCGAACGGCGCATTGCCGTCGGTCTTGAATTGGCGTTGCGCGATGCCCAGCCCCAGCGTGTCGTTGCCCACCCCCAAACGGATTTGCTCGCCATTGCTATTCTGGTTGCCGCTGATGGCATCTGCTTCAAGCGTGGTGCGCCGGTTGAACAGCACGTCGTAATTGTTATAGCTGGCCTGCTGCGCGCCGAGTCCGCTGACCACGCCGTGTTGCGGGGTAGAAGCGCCGGTTTGCCCCGCGCCGTCACCATAGATATCCAGTACTGGCGGCAGGTTGCCCGGCATGTCATTGAACTGGCTTTGCAGCAGCAGGCTGCGCCGCGCCGATTCGCCGAAACGCCGCCCTTGCAGGAGATCGGCCTGGTTCCTCAGGTTGGCGGCATTTTTCTCGCCGGTCGGGTCGGACAGGGTGCGAAACGCGAGATTATCCAGCCCCGAGCGGCGCTGTATCTCGGCGAGGTTGGCCTGCAATAATTGCTCATCTTCCCTGAGCAGGTTTGCGCCGCGATAAACAGAACGGTACACCGCCCGCGCCTGCGCCTGGCGCAAACTTTCGCGCGCCTGCGTCAGGCGGTTGGCCTGCAATTCTGTCTGCGCCTGATATAGCCATGGAACGGGGTCTTTGGGGTCGGCTTGTTGGGCGCTGCGCCAGCTTGCCATTGCCTCCCCGGTTTGCCCGGCTTGCTGTTGCGCGCGCCCCAAGTAGGTGAGTATCAGCGCGTTGCCGGGTTCAGCCTCGTCCGCCGCCTGCAATTTTTTTTGCCCGGCCTGGAAGTTGCCCAGCTTTATTTCAGCCAGCCCCAAGCCCAGCAATGCCTTGGCATCTTTTGGATCACGCCGCAAGGCCGTTTCAAACGCGGTTTTGGCTTCTGCGCTTTGCCCGTCTATCAGCCAGACTATGCCGCTCACGGCGATGACATAAGGATGCGCGGCTTCCATTCCTTGCGCCTGGTTCACCAGCGCCTTGGCCGGTTGAATCTGGTCGAGTGTCAGCGCAAGTTCAGCCTCACGCGCCAAGGTGATCGCTTGCGGCGTCCGGATATTAAAACCGCGCATCACTTCGCGTGCTTCTGCCAAACGCCCCTCACCTTGCAAGGCATAGGACAGAGCCAGACACGGCAAGACGCCGCCTCCAGAATCCCGCGCATATTTGGCCGCTTCCAGCGCTTTCTGCCTTTTCCCCTGTTGCAGGTATGCCATGGCTGTAAGCGCGTATGCATCCGCAGCATATTGGGTTTGGGCAAGCAAGGGCGCAAGTATTTCCAGCGTCTGCTGCGATTGATTACCTTGTAGCAAAAAACTGGCGCGCAACAAATCCACCCCGACTCCGGCATCCGCGCCGGCCTGCCCGCTTTTGCCCGCCTCATCGAGCCGTATCAACGCGTCGAGAAAACGGCCTTCATTCTGTGCCTGCAAGGCTTCCTGCATCACGGGAGTGGGGTGCAACGGTTGATATTGGGTCGCCACCAGAGGCAAAGTCCAGAGCACAGTCTGGCCTTGCCCTATGGTTTGCTCCGGCGAAGACCGGAGTTGCCCCAGAAACACATCTTCATCGGCGGCCTGGGCTATTTCTGCCATCAGGCTTGATCCTGCGATACTTAACAACAGCAAAACGCGCAAGTATTTCATGGGTAGCATATCAGCAGTAATGGTGTTTTATTGTACTGCATACCGCCATTACATATGGCGGCAATTGAGGTGCATTGGCATGACGCGGACAAGTTGCCGCATTATTCGCCGCCGACCTCCAGCAGCAATTTTGCGGCAGTTTGCGCAAGCGATGCGGCATCCAAGGCGCCGATACATTGTTCCGCCATGTCAATTCTACTGAGAATGTAGAGATCATCTCATCCCGCCTGTTCTCCATGAGCCACCTGAATTCCAGAAATACCTTACAGGACTCAACGCCAGCATGAAGAAACAAAAATGCCCCATCGTCACCGGTGGGGCATTTGTTCTACCGTGCTTCCAGCGTTGTCCTGCAATTAGGCAGCAGGCGCCTCGGCAATAATAAGAGCCTTCATGCTCAAGCGCAGGCGGCCTTTTTCATCTGCCTCCAGCACCTTGACCTTTACAACCTGCCCTTCTTTCAGAACATCCGTCACGGCATTGATGCGCTCATTGGAAATCTGCGAAATGTGCAGCAAGCCGTCTTTACCCGGCATGATGTTCACAATCGCGCCGAAATCCAGCAGCTTGACTACCGGACCCTCGTAAGTCTTGCCCACTTCCACTTCCGCCACGATGTCTTCGATGCGTTTCTTGGCCAGCATTCCGCCTTCGGCGCTGACGCTGGCGATGGTTACGTTGCCTTCATCATCGATATCAATGGTAGTGCCGGTTTCTTCGGTCAGAGCACGGATGACTGCTCCGCCCTTGCCGATCACATCACGGATTTTTTCCGGGTTGATCTTGATCTTGATCATGCGTGGCGCATGTGCCGAGACTTCAGCACGCACCATAGGCATGGCCTGCTTCATGATGCCGAGGATGTGCATGCGCCCTTCGCGCGCCTGGCTCAGGGCAACCTGCATGATTTCACGTGTGATGCCGTTGATTTTGATATCCATCTGTAGCGCGGTGATGCCGTTTTCCGAACCCGCCACCTTGAAGTCCATGTCGCCCAGATGATCCTCATCGCCGAGGATGTCGGTCAGCACGGCGAAACGGTTGCCATCCTTGATTAGCCCCATGGCGATACCTGCCACGTGAGTCTTGAACGGCACGCCCGCATCCATCATCGCCAGACAGCCGCCGCACACCGAAGCCATCGAACTGGAGCCGTTCGACTCGGTGATTTCGGAAACCACGCGGATGGAATAACCGAATTCTTCCTCGCTCGGCAGCGCCGCAACCAGGGCGCGCTTGGCCAAGCGACCATGGCCGATCTCGCGACGCTTGGGCGTGCCGACACGTCCGGTTTCGCCGGTGGAGTATGGAGGAAAGTTGTAATGCAGCATGAAACGATCCGAATACTCGCCTTGCAAGGCATCGATCCTCTGCGCATCGCGTGCGGTACCCAGCGTGGCAACAACCAGAGCCTGGGTTTCACCGCGCGTAAACAACGCCGATCCATGCGAGCGCGGCAATACGCCGGTACGGATGGTGATGGGACGCACAGTGCGGGTATCGCGCCCGTCAATACGCGGATCTCCGCTCAGAATCTGTCCACGCACAATCTTTGCTTCCAGCGCGCTGAACAGATCGTTTAGGTGGTTCTTTTGTATGGTGCTGTCTGCCGCCAGCAGCGCATCCACCACACGGCTGCGAATCGCATCCACTTGAACGGTGCGCGCCTGTTTCTGGCGCACGGCGTAAGCGGCTTGCAGGTCTTTTTCGGCCATCCCGGCAACTTTGGCGATCAGCGCCTCATCCTTGGCGGCAGGAACCCAGTCCCAATCAGGCTGTCCCACTGCGTCCGCCATCTCGATAATAGCCTGGATCACCGCCTGCATCTGCTGGTGTCCGAACATAACCGCGCCCAGCATAATGTCTTCGGACAGTTCTTGCGCTTCCGATTCCACCATCAGCACGGCCTGTGCCGTACCGGCAACCACCAGATCCATCTTTGATTCCAATAGCTGGTCAGCGGTCGGGTTGAGCACATATTCGCCGTTGAGATAACCTACACGCGCGGCGCCTATCGGACCGTCGAACGGAATACCCGATATCGCCAAGGCAGCAGAAGCGCCGATCATGGCGGGAATATCGGAATCAATCTGGCTGTCGGAAGACATTACCGTCGCAATGATCTGCACCTCATTGTAGAAACTTTCCGGGAACAGCGGGCGCAACGGGCGATCAATCAAGCGTGAGGTCAGTATTTCCTTCTCGCTGGGGCGGCCTTCGCGGCGGAAGAAGCCGCCGGGAATTTTTCCGGCGGCATAGGTGCGTTCCTGATAATCCACAGTCAACGGGAAAAAATCCTGTTCCGGCTTGGCATCTTTCCTGCCCACTACGGTAACCAGCACAACCGTATCGTCCAGGCTGACCATCACTGCTCCGCTTGCCTGACGCGCGATTTCACCGGTTTCCAGAGTGAGTTGATGATTGCCGTACGCAATTGTTTTCTTATAGTGACTCAAGATTCGCCTCTCTGTGTGCATTGTATGGCGCGCTCACACGCCATGATGGGGAATGACAAAAACAAAATGGGCCGCCTGTGCGACCCACTTGAATTAAATGTTACTTGCGCAATTCCAGACGCTGGATCAACGCGCGGTAGCTGTCCTCATTCTTGCCCTTGAGGTAATCCAGCAGCTTGCGACGGCGGCTCACCAGACGCAACAAGCCGCGACGGGAATGGAAATCCTTGGTGTGTTCCTTGAAATGGCCGGACAGATAATTAATACGCGCCGTCATCAATGCAACCTGAACCTCAGGGGAGCCAGTGTCGCCCTTCATACGTTGGTACTCATTCATAATCTGCGCTTTTTGCGCTGTCGTAATAGACATATCTTCAAACTCTCCGCTAAAAAAGTGCCGCATTCTACCCTCGAATGCGGCAATTGCTCAAGCCTATTCATTAACCATTTGATTTTGGTCTGTAAAATTTTGGATTAGTGACCCCATAGTGTTATTCCACTTACAGACATGTGGATTCATCCACACTGGACAGATAGGGATAATTTACTTCACCGTGCAAGCACTGCTATCCGAAGAACCTACGCCGCCGCCAGTCGCCTTGTTGCTGCTGATGGAAGTGGGCATGGTGACCTGTATGCCCTGTGAAGGCGGCACCAGCTTCGGGGGGGTGGTCGGGTTTGGCGTATAACTGAA
>JAQTOM010000101.1 GCA_028713345.1 Gallionellaceae bacterium
CCCGAGTTCCTGCTGGCGCAGCGCATGTTCGAGCGCGCCGGGATTGCGGCACTGATTGCCGATCCCGCCGCGTTGCATGCGCGCGGCGATGGCCTGTATCTCGACGGGCAGAAAATCGATCTGGTGTACAACCGCCTGACGGATTTTTCCTTGCGGCAGCATCCCGTCTTGCGGCAGGCGTACCTGGAGGGGAGTGTGGTGTTGACGCCCGATCCCGCGCACTATGCGCAGTACGCCGACAAGCGCAATCTGGCGCGGCTGGCCGATGCGGATGGTCTGCGTGCGCTCGGCGCAAGTGAGGCCGGTATTGCCGCCTTGCAGGCGGGCGTGCCGCAGACCCGGCAGGTGGAGGCGGCAGACCATGAGCAATGGTGGCAGGAACGCAAACAATGGTTCTTCAAGCCGAACAGCGGTTACGGCAGCAAGGGCGCGTATCGCGGCGCAAACCTTACGCGCCGCGTGTTCGAGGAGATCATGCAGGGCGAATATGTGGCGCAGCGCATGGCGCCACCGGGGGAGCGCATGGTGTGCGTGGATGGCGCCGCGCCGGCGCCGCTCAAATCGGATGTGCGCTGCTACGTTTATGCCGGCGAAGTGCAGCTCATTGCCGCGCGCCTGTACCAGGGGCAGACGACCAATTTCCGCACTGCGGGCGGGGGCTTCGCGCCGGTGCGCGTGGTCGGGTAGAATACGCCACGCAAGCCAATGACCTAACCCGCAGCATACGTTTGGAGGTGTTGAATGTTCACAAGCAAACCGGTGTCAAGAAACAGCCTGATCCTGATTTTATGCCTGCTCGGCTCCGCTTCTTTGGCGCAGGCCAAGGACCTGTCGGCGTTGCAGACCGCGCTGCAAATTGCGCAGGACGAGCTGGAGAACGCCAAGGCCGAGCGTGATGCAGACGCAAACCGTTTGTCTGCGGTCGAAAAAGAATGGGAGAGGCTAAATAAAATGTTGGCAGACGAACGGAAAAAAGCTTCCCAGTCAGAGAGCCGTTACCAGGAGAGCAGGAAAAAACACGATAAGGCGCAAGCTGCTTTGGATCAGGCGTGGAAACAGTAACCAGGCCGGAACATGACTCACCATGCGTTTATTGCGGTCGGCCTCGGTGCGGCTACTGGCGCATGGTTGCGTTGGGGGCTGGGCCTGTGGCTCAACCCCGCATTGCCGGAGCTGCCGCTGGGCACGCTTTCCGCCAACCTGGTCGGCGGCTACCTCATTGGCCTTGCCGTGGCGTTTTTCATGCAGCATCCCGGCCTGTCGCCGGAGTGGCGCTTGCTCGTCATAACAGGCTTTCTCGGCGGGTTGACAACCTTTTCCACCTTTTCGGCTGAGACCGTTACGCTGCTCCTGCGCGGGCAATACGCGTGGAGCCTGGCCATCATCGCCGCACATCTTGGCGGTTCGCTGCTGATGACCGTACTGGGAATCCAGACCATGAAGTGGTTTCAGCAATAGGCACAGGTACCACCCATTATTTCCATGCAGTCCCGGCGTCCGCTGGCTCAACGCTTCTTGCTATGCGCCGCCGCAATCTCCCTGAACTGCTTGAGTTCGCTTTCAATTACGGAAAGCTGGTAGTAATCATTTCCCGCCTGTTTCGCCAATTCCAGCTGTTCAATGGCGCCGTACAGGTTGCCGCGCAGGACGTAGGTGTAGGCGAGTGCATGGTGCTCATCCTGCCGTTTGCCCAGGGCGGCGTTGGCGCGTGCCTGCAACTCATACAGGCGCGGGTCATTGGGATGGCTGATGGCCTGTTCGCTGGTCAGCTTGAGGACTTCTTCATATTGCCTGGCTTGCAGCAGCAACTCGGCATAGTCGTAAAACAGCGCGTGGTGCTGCGGGAAATTCTGGGTGGCGGTGCGGTAGAATTCGATGGTTCCCTTGTCGTTCTCGTTCTTGTCCGCGCGCCTTATCTGTCCCTCCAGCGTGGCGATCATCGGATTTTGCACCGCCTGCTTGCGCAGTCCGGTGAATTCCAGCGCAGCGCGCGCGGGCTGGTTGTTTTGCAACAGGGCCAGCACCAGGCCATAGCGCTGGGCAGTCTGGTTGCCGTACTTCTGCGCACCCAATGCTGCACTAAAGAAGGCAACAGCCTCCGACGGGGTCTTCTGCATCGCCTGTAATTTTGCGCGCACCAGATGGAAGTTGAGGCTGTCGGCGACCAGATGATAGGGGGTTTGTTGCACACGGTCGGCGATATCGGCGATGCGCTCGCTGGTGACCGGATGGGTGCGCAGGTAGGAGGGCATGTTACCCTCCAGCAGGCGGGTGGCTTTTTGCATGCGCTCCAGGAAGACGGGCATGGCATGTGTATCGAAACCGGATTTTTGCAGGGTGGCGAGGCCGATGCGGTCCGCTTCTTTTTCATGGGTGCGGGTGAAATTCAGCTGCCGCTGAATGGCGCCAGCCTGCGTCCCGACGATAGCCGCCTGCGAGGCTTCGGGGTTGCTGCGCGCGGCCAGGATGGCTACCGCGATGGCGGCCATGGAGGCGATTGAGTCAAACTTCTGCCCCGACACCATGCGTGCCAGATGGTGCTGCGTGACGTGGGCAATTTCGTGGCCCAGCACGGAGGCGAGTTCGGATTCACTTTGCGCAATGAGGATCAGGCCGGTGTTTACCCCGATGAAGCCGCCGGGCAGGGCAAAGGCATTGATCGCGTTGTTATTGAGGGCGAAAAATTCAAAATCCTGCCCCGGCTCCCCGCTGTTGGCAACCAGTTGATAGCCAAGCTGGTTGAGGTAATCGCTGATTTCCGTATCATCCAGGTAACTCTTGTCGGCGCGTATTTCGAACATGCTCTGCTCGCCGATCTGGTGTTCCTGTTGCGGCGACATGACTTCCTGCGACACATCGCCCAGGTCGGGCAGGCCTTCCGCGTGGCACAGCCACGGGAGCATCAACAGCGCAATGAGCAGTACATTTTTCATGGCAGGTATGATAACCGCTTTGCATGGTGGTTCCCAAGTACCGGTTATCTGGACAGGGGCAAACTAAACCCGCAGAATGGCAATCATCAGTGGTTATTTTCTTGTTCAAATGGATAAAGTCGGCAAGTACGAGATTATCAGGGAACTCGGCAGCGGCGCTACCAGCACCGTGTATCTGGCGCTTGACCCATTCAGCAACCAGCAGGTCGCGCTCAAGTTGTTCAATGCGGAGATACAGCCCGATTCCGGCCTTGCCAAGGCCCAGCGCAGGCTGTTGCTGACGGAGGCGTCGCTGGCCGGCAAGCTATCCCATCCGCATATCGTCAAGGTTCACGATGCCGTGATGGATGGCGCGGTGAACTACATCGTGATGGAATACGTCGAGGGCAAGACCCTCGAATACTATGCCGAGGTGGATCACCTGCTGCCGTTAAGCACGGTTGCGGAAATCAGCTACAAGTGCTGCAAGGCACTGGAATACGCGCAACACCAGGGCGTGATCCACCGCGACATCAAGCCGGCAAATATCCTGTTGTGCGGGCAAAGCGATATCAAGATTTCCGATTTTGGCGCGGCGATGATCGCGAACCAGCAAATCACCCAGGTGAGCGGTGTCGGTTCGCCTGCCTATATGTCGCCGGAACAGATCATGGAGCAATCGCTCACGCACCAGACCGACATTTATTCGCTGGGGGTAACGATGTATAAGCTGCTTACCGGCAGGCTGCCGTTCGATGCGGCAAATAACTTCAGCCTGGTTTACCAGATCATGAATATTGAACCGCCGCCTCCCGGTGTCTTCCGCCCGGAAACCCCGCCAGAGCTGGAGGCCATCGTATTGCGTGCCATGCAGAAGAATATGCAGCAGCGTTACCAGTCATGGGATGAGTTTGCGCGTGACCTGGTGAGTTTCTTCAGCAACAAGGTGGGCGCACAGGCAGAAATATCCGACACGGAAAAATTCGATACCCTGCGCTCGCTGCGGTTCTGCAAAAACTTCAGCGACATCGAGCTGTGGGAAGTCTTGCGCCTCAGCGGGTGGCGCAAGGTGAGCAAGGACGAGCGCATCATCAATGAGGGGGATGAAGGACGGGCGTTTTTCATCCTGGCGAGCGGTACAGTCAAGGTGCTCAAGCAGGGGCGCTTGTTGAGCCTGTTGCACAATGGAGATTGCTTCGGTGAAATGGCGCACCTTTCCGAACACGAATTCAGGCGTTCCACGGATGTGGTGGCAAAGTCCGATGTCACCTTGATCGAAATTAATCCGGAGGCGCTGGAGAGGGCTTCGACAGGGTGCCGTTTCCAGTTTGACGATGCCTTCCTGCGCATGCTGGTAAAGCGCCTGGCTGTCGCGAATACACGCATTTCCCATTTGCTGGATGACCCGGTTGAGGATAAGGACGGCTGATTGCCTGTTATATGTGGTCAAGCAATTCATCAAGCCATGAATCGCGTCGGCAAATACGAAATTGTCGGGAAGTTGGGGGGCGGTGCAACCTCTAAATCAAGCAGCTACTGTTATAGTGATCAGCCCAGTTTCGTGCGCTGCGCCTGCAATTGCGTGAGTGTTGTGCCGAAGTCTTGCAGCCGTTTCTTTTCCTGTTCCACCACCTGCGCCGGGGCGCGGGCGACGAAGCTCTCGTTGCCCAGCTTGGCCTGCGCCTTGGCGATCTCGTTGGCCAAGCGCACGATCTCCTTGTCCAGGCGTTCGCATTCGGCGGCGACGTCGATTTCCACTTTCAGCATCAGCTTGAAGCTGCCGACGATGGCGACTGCCGCATCGGTGTCCGGCAACGCATCGAGCACACTCACTTCGCTCAGCTTCGCCAGGCCTTGCAGGTAAGGCGCGAAGGCCTTGAGCAGCGCGGCGTCGCCCGCCGCGAGCAGCGGCACGCGCAATGCGGGCGACAGGTTCATCTCGCTGCGCAGGCTGCGGCAGGCGTTCACCATCTCCTGCAGCAGCGCGATTTGCGCAATGGCGTTGCTGTCGATCTTGTTGGTATCTGCCTGCGGATACGCTTGCAGCATGATGCTGCCGCCGGATTTTCCGGTGAGCGGCGCGACCTTCTGCCACAACTCCTCGGTGATGAACGGAATCAGCGGATGTGCGAGGCGCAAAATGGTTTCCAGCACGCGCAGCAACGTGCGGCGCGTCGCGCGCTG
>JAQTOM010000026.1:0-2434 GCA_028713345.1 Gallionellaceae bacterium
ATATAGGTTCGGCACACTTTATCCATGAATCCGTTCGCATTGAGCCTGTCGAAATGTGTACGGATTCATGTGCTTCGACATGCTCAGCACGAACGGTGGTTTAGTTTAATCCGTGCCGGATCAATAGCATCCTATCAGCTTAAGTGGATACATTTATTGAGAAGATTTTTCATTCTCCCTCTGGGATACGCGCAGAATATAGCTTTGCGGCGTGTATAACAGTGGTGTGGATGGGTGGTATTTGTGGCATGCGGACTTGCCCGCACTTTGGTTGACGCGACTTATCGCACCATATAAAAGCGGCGACAAGTCGCCGCACTCCAAAATACTGTCATTATATTTATGCAAAAAAGTTTGATGGGAAAGACAGTATCTATTTTTTTGGTTCCGGCTTTCGCCGGATAACTCTATCAATAGCTCCACCCATGGCAAAACGGGATAAGCATGCAATCCGTGTAGCGGATTGCTCGCAGCTCCCTATAGCAGCATGGAACTCAGCCTTGTCCGCTCCCATTTAAATAAAATTCCAGTGGAAAGACTCCAGACGCGTGTGATTCACGGCTACCAAAGTAGCCGCCGGTCTCTTTATGGAATCGGACAGCATCCCGCCTTTGCCAGGAACGGAATCATGCACCTCAAGAACCACGAATGCAGAATCAGCGGCGTGAAATCAGGGCGCCAAGAACAAGACCAACCACTGCTGCAATTCCCATGGCCTGCCATGGATTGTCATGCACATAGTTGTCAGTAGTTTTGGCTGCCACTTTGACCTTTTCTACTACCGATGCCTGAGCCTCAGCCAACCGCATCCTGGCGGCCCGCAGTGATTCTTCGGCTTTGGTGCGCGCCGCCACGATCCGTTCCCCCGTCTGATTGGCGGTGGCTCTCAACAGATCCTCGGCGTCAGCCACAACAATCTTCATGTCTTCCATCAGTTTCTCTTTGGAGGCGCGTTCTACTGCTTCTTGGGTATTCATGGTTAAGCTCCTTATTTTGTTGTAAAACGTTTAAGAATATGCGCGTGCGGAAATGGCAAGAACCGGGGTTAATCAGATGCCTTTCAGCAGGCAAACTTGTCAAGGCTGCCGGTTACCGCCACCCGTGCCCATGCCGCCTCTTGGCCCCATTCCACCTCCCCTGGCCGGGGGTTCATCCGGCAATGTGAGCCCTTTTTCCCGGGCGCGTTCCTGCATTTTCCTGTGGTGCTCCAGACGGTATGCATCGCGTTCTTCCCGAGTCTTCAGGCCGCGCATTTTTGCGCGGTGCTCCGCACGTTCCTGCTGGGTCATTAGCTGGCTGCCATATACTCTTTCCTGTGCCTGTTTCTTGACTGGCTTTTGTCCCGGCTCACTTTCTGCCGCAATGGAAATGGCGGGAGCAAGCAATGCAACAGCGGTTATGAGTGAAAGAATTGCATTACGTTTGAACATGAGAATCTCCTTTGGTGTAGGGCAAGGTTAATTTATGATGGCTATCAGGAAAGCGCGTCCCACTTTGTCCATACGCCGGGTTTGGTCATTTCGTGATCGGGTGGGGTCAAGGTGCGATACATGGGGCTTGCTGTATTGTTGCACCAGCCGAGGCTTACTGCGACTACTTGTTTTTGGTCGTCGGTGATCTTCCTCATTCCACCCCAGAAACGGCAGGTGCCGCAGCGGAATTTTGTGTCGGTATCGAGCTTCCAGCCATCGACCGACATCTGTGTTTCACTATGATGCCCGGCGGCTCCTGCTGTGCCAATACCGGCAGCAACTGCCGCTACGAGGCCGACTGCTTGCATTGCAAAAGTGCGACGATTCTGATCCATTGCTGTTCTCCTATTTCCAGTTGTTGGTATGATTCTGGTTATTAATGCTTCGTTTGGTGGCATGTGGCAAGTTAGCCCGCAGGCCACTTCTCAGTGGCAGAGCATGGCGTCTATTTCCGCTTCAGCTTCCAGCCAGTCTTGCATTTCATCACCCCCATTGAAGCCACGCCGTTCGGCGCGGTAATAAGCGGCAGTTGAAATCATGTGTTGACGATCTTCTCTGTCCACTCTGTCTTGTCCCGCCTTGGCAGATAGGCCTTTACCGCTTTTTCTGGCCGGCTTGGCTAAATTTTTTTCGCTTGCTGCTGTTGATTGATGTGGCATGACCATTCCCTTCTGTAGATATAATCGTGAAACATTCATTCGCGGCGCAGGCCATAATAAGGCGAGAAACATAATAATGAAATAAGCAGAATCCTTATTTTGACTTAAGGAAAATCCTTGCGGCCGGATTGTTTTAAGGTTGAATCTACCCCCATGATCCGGTTTATTTCGACTAACTTATCCAGATGCCTTCCACCCGCACCCGCATGCCGTTTGTCCGCTTCGCCAAAGCATTGACCAGCCCCGAGTGCCTGGATAGCAATACGCAGGTGTGCGGCAGGAAGTAATAACGCCTGCCAATCT
>JAQTOM010000026.1:2534-17573 GCA_028713345.1 Gallionellaceae bacterium
CTTATCCAGATGCCTTCCACCCGCACCCGCATGCCGTTTGTCCGCTTCGCCAAAGCATTGACCAGCCCCGAGTGCCTGGATAGCAATACGCAGGTGTGCGGCAGGAAGTAATAACGCCTGCCAATCTGGAGTTCTTCACGGCTGTGCCGCACCAGCCCATCATAGGCAATGATGTTGTAATAGCCGATCTCTCTGCCGCGCTCCCGCGCAGCCAATGGCCCTACCACACACCAGACAATCATGCCGTTGAAATAGTCCGGCTCCTCGACCACCACGCCCACATGGGTGACCGGACAGCCGACCATGGAGGGGCGCCCATACAGGATGTCGCCCTTTTTAACCGCAAGCTTTTCGACATTGGCCGGATTGAGCGGGATGATAACTTCCCGCGGCCCCGGGTCTTCCGGGAATGGCTCCAGGATGAAATCATATTCCCTGCCCAGCGCATCGGCCCAAGCGATTTCCTCTGCAACAATTTCGGGTGAATGTGGTGCAGCATGCGACCGGTCCAGATAGATGCATCGCTCCAGCGCAGCCGGATGCGAGGCGGCGAATGCCGCCAGTTCCACACAGGTCTTGAAGCCGCATTGCCCGCAGTTCTTGCCCGGCAGCGACTCCACTATTTTGCAAATGCTCTCTTCCATCATTCGCCCCGGTAGAACAGATCTGAATCCAGCGTGCGCAACACCCCGAAGTGATGCTCCCAGCCGATATTCTTTTTCCCGGCGCAGATGGTACAGGTTCCCACGGGCGGGCTGCCCTTGAGTATGAGCGGCCTTTTTATGTCTTCCGCACGCTCTATCCTTCTGACGAGGCGGTCTATGCCGATGCCGCGCAGGGCATCGGCTTCCAGCACATCGATTTGTGCGGCGTCCAAGATGTTGGCGCGGAAAACTTCGCGTTCCGCCTGCGACACCAGATCGATCTTGGTCACCACGGCGATGTCCGCCAGCGTGAGCATGGCACCGATCTTGCGCGGCAGGTTCATGCCGCTGGTCGCCTCCAGCACGACGATGCCGAGCGAGCCATCAATGTAAGGCGCGCAGCGCAGGCACAACCCGGCAGTTTCGACAATCAGGTCTGTGCCTTGCTCCTCCGCCCACTTCACCGCGTCCCCCAGCACCAGCACACTGGCGTGATCGGGGCACAGCTCACCGGAATAAACTTTTTTGGCGGGGATGCCGAGTTCGTTGCGGAACAATTCATCCTCATCCGCAAACTGGACATCTACCTTGAGATAGGCGAGGCGGCGTCCCTTCTTCAGCAGCCTGCGCACCACCTGCCGCAGCACGGTGGTCTTGCCGCTGGTGGGCGGGCCTGCGCACATGATGAGTTTCATGATTAGCCCCTAGGTCAGCCAGACCAATTCCATGATTGCCTGAAATTCTTTTTCCAGCATGTGCTCGCCGGAACTGATCCGGTCGCGCAGGCCCACTATTATCTTGTCCATGTCAGTGACTTTCTCGCCGATGCGTTTTTCTTCCGGGCTGGTGGTGATCGCATCCTGCATCGCTCCGCCTTTCATCACGATGCGGTAGTCCGAAGAAAGAGTAATTCTCGGATCGTGCGTGACAAATATGAAAATCTTTTCATATTTGCGCAGCATCTCCAGCGCGCGCGTCAGATTAATTCCGGCATTTTCAATTTCATCCAGCAAGATAATCGGGGAATTGCCGATGATCACCGCATCCGCAATCAGCAACGCGCGGCTCTGCCCACCCGACAATTCGGTCATCGTGCTGTCGAGGATGATCGGTTCGCCGGTGAGTTGATTGGCGAAGTCCAGAATATCGGCGACCACCGAATCCGGATTGCCGCGTTTTCTCACCCTGGCGTGAATATCGAGAAAATGTGAAACCTTCATGTCGGAAAGGAAGCCGGTGTGCTGGGTAATCAGCGCGATGGGATTTTTGGCTGGATCATCCAGGAAGTCTTCCGAGGGAGCCGCATCGTTGATGAGAATGCGCCTTCTGGATGGGGTATCCTCGTCGGCAAACAGTCCGATGTCGTTGATCAATGCGGTTTTTCCCGAGCCGGTCGGACCCACGACACTAAGCAGTTCACCCATTCCCAGATCGACTTGATCGACCTGCTCCTTTTCCCCGTTCCTGCCATAGCCGCCGAGAATGGTGATTTTTTTGATTTCCATGTCTATCGCCCACTCTGGTTTGCTGACTTCAGTACCAAGCGGCACAACGGGTGGTATCTGATATCAATACTGTTCGGACCAGCCGTCCAAGCCGAACAGCATTGTGTCAGGTCGTGATGGACGGCATCATCCTTTTTAACTTTGCAATGCAGCCGGTTGAGTATGCATCTTGTGTTTTGCCAGCCACGCTCCTGCCAGCTTCTGCGCTTCCTTGATTTGTTCGCTGCTCATCATGCGTTCAACCATTTTCCTGTTCTCCTTGGCATCTTCATTGCCCGCCGATGCAGCCAGGCTGTACCACTTGTACGCCTGCACAAGATCCTGGGGAACGCCATGCCCATTGCCGTACATTAATCCGAGTTTCGATTGCACTTGCGCATCTCCCTGCGCAGCTGCCTTGAGATACCACGCCAGCGCCTGTTGACAGTCCTGTTGCACACCCTGCCCTCTGTCATACATAAACCCAAGAAAAACCTGTGCATCCACATCCCCTTTGGTTGCCAGCGGTTTTAATTTGGTTAAGGCCGCCAAGTAGTTCCCGCTCTTATAAGCGGCAACGCCCTCCTGCCACTGGCTCTTGTTTTGCCGCTGGATTTTGTGGATAAGCGCAGTCTTTGACAGACCGTCGTAACTAATACGGTGCTGTTTGGCGATGGCGCGGATTTCTTGCAGTGTCATGGCGATCCTCCTTGAAATTGTGCATTAGGGGAGGGGAATGGTAAGGTGATAATCATGAAATAGAAATAAGCAAAATCCTTATTTTGACCCGGTAAAAATTCTTGCGGGTGATTGCACCGGATACCGTACCGGAAAGGTTTTGGGGTTCAGGCAACGCGTTGGGTATCCCTCGTAAATGCGGTTCGCTACACCGGGGTGCCGCCGGGCGTGCGCATTGACCTTGAATCCGCCATGTTTTTTACCACCCATTTTCTGCCTTTCTCCAGCACCAGCATTCCCAACATGAAGGGAACAACATAAAGCCAAACATCCAGACCGATGGGCGAGGTTCCAAAAATCAAATTTCCCCACGGGGTGTAATCAATCAGGAGAATCAGCGCCATCTCGGTGGCTATGCCCCAAAGCAATAATTTGTTGCGGAGCAGGCCGGAGGAAAATGCCGCCTGCCCGGGGCTGCGGCAGATAAAAACATTCACCATCTGCATCATGATGATGGCGCTCAAGGTTGCCGTGGTAGCCTGCAAATAAAGGGGATCGTTATGCGCAAGAACCTGGCCGTAATGCCAGCCGCTGCCGTGCAGCACATAAAAGAACGCCGCCATCGCCGCCGCCGCTTCCATCAGGCCGAGAAAAAGATAGGCGCGCAATAGCAGCGGCCAGTGCAGCAGGTGTTCGGTGCGCGGGCGCGGCGGTCTCTGCATCACGTCGGGGGCGGGCGCTTCCGCGCCCAGCGCAAGCGCCGGCAGCATGTCGGTGCCGAGATCCACCGCAAGGATTTGCACGATAGTGAGCGGCAAGGGAATCCTGAACAGCACAAAAGCCAGATAAGGAACCAGTTCAGGAACATTCGAAGTGAGGATGTAGGCCATGAATTTGCGGATGTTCTCGAACACCGCGCGTCCTTCCTCGACCGCCGCGACGATGCTGGCAAAATTATCGTCCAGCAATATGATGTCGGCGGATTCCTTGGCGACATCGGTGCCGGAGATGCCCATGCTTATGCCGACATCCGCCGCTTTCAATGCCGGCGCGTCGTTTACCCCGTCGCCGGTAACCGCGACGATCTCACCCTTTTTCTTGAGCGCCTGCACGATGCGCATTTTCTGGTCGGCGCCCACCCGGGCAAAAATTATTTCCGGCGCATCCAGCGCCAATTGCAACTGGATTTGCGACATGCGCTGCAATTCTTCGCCGCCGATAACCAGCGGGTTTTGCGCCCAGCCGATTTCGCGCCCGATGGCCTTGGCGGTGTGGGGATGATCCCCGGTTATCATGATCACCTTGATACCCGCTGCGCGGCAACGTGCTATCGCTGCGGGCACCTCCGCCCGTGGCGGGTCTTCTATTCCCACCAGTCCGCACAACGTTAATTCCTGCTCCCACTGCTCACGCTGGCTGTCCGGCGCGATGCGGCGGTAAGCCAGCGCGAGCACGCGCAGGCCCTGCTCCGCCATGCTTTCCTGTGCCTGGTACAGGCCCTGACGGTGTGCCTCGCTCAAGGCTTCAGTCGCACCGCCCATATGGATATCACGGCACAGCGGCAGCACGGTTTCCAGCGCGCCCTTGCAGTACAGCATTTCGCCATCGGGTGTACGATGCAGTACGGACAGGCGCTTGCGGTCGGTATCGAACGGGACTTCATCAATCCGGGCGGGGTTTGAGGGTGATGCAATCACGGTGCGCGCCAGCGCAACCAAGGCGGCTTCCATCGGGTCGCCCAGCAAAACCTGCTTGCCGTTTTGCTCGGCCTGTTTCAGGTTGTGGCAATGCAGGGCCACCGCAAACAGCGGGCTGTCGCGCAGTTGTGGCTGCTGCATCAATCCTGATGGCGCATAAAACTTCCCGGACAAGAACAGTTGTTTCACCGTCATGCGGTTTTGCGTCAACGTCCCGGTCTTGTCGGTGCAGATGACCGTGGTTGAGCCGAGCGTCTCAACCGAGGGCAGGTGACGCACCAGTGCGTTTCTTTTCGCCATACGCTGGGTCGCCATCGCCAGGGCCAGGGTCACCGTGGGCAGCAGCCCTTCCGGAACATTGGCGACGATGATGCCGATGGCGAAAATGAAGTTCTGCCAGAACGGCAGACCCAGCAAATGCCCGACAATAAAAAATACCGCACCGATCAGTACCGACAGCATTGCTATGAGACGGCTCAAACGCTTTATTTCGAGTTGCAGCGGCGATAGCGTTTCGCCCGTAACCTGGGTCAAATGCGCGATCTTGCCGAACTCGCTATGCATGCCGGTGGCGAACACCAGCGCCCTGGCTTCGCCCGACACCAGGGTGGTGCCGGCGAGCAGCACATTGCGGCCATGCTGTGTTTCGCTCTCGCCGGAAGAATCTGAATTGCGCGACTTCGGCAGCGCTTCCCCGGTTATCGTGGCATTGTTGACGCGCACGCCGAACGCCTCGAGCAGGCGGCAATCGGCGGGAATGGCGTCGCCATCCGCGAGCAGGATCACGTCTCCGGGCACCAGTTCGGCTGCCGGAATTTGCCTGACCACACCATCGCGCATGGCCTTCACTTGAGAAGGCAGCAGGTTGCGCAACGCGGCCACCGCTTCTTGCGCGCGGTATTCCTGCCAGAACGAAAAAATGCCGTTGATCAGGATGACGCCGATGATGGCATAGCCCAGCGTGATCATGCCCTGCCCCGGGGCGCTCCACTCGGCGATGAAAGCCAGCGCGGCGGCAAGCCACAGGATCAGTGCAAAGAAATGGGTAAACTCTTTGGCAAAGGTTAAGGCGAGATGCTCTGTGCGAATTTCCTCGACATGATTCGGCCCGTATTCGAGCAGCCTTCTGTGCGCCTCATGCTCGGTCAGTCCGGATAAGCTACTGTGGAGACTGGCGCAGGCTTGACCCGCAGATAGCTGGTGGATTTTCATGGCTGGGTGCATGCGGGCGGCGGCATCAGAAAAGCTGGCTTGTGCACAATCACCCGCGAGGCCGCCGGTTCCAGTTGCTGGTGGAATTGCCCCTGTTTATCCTGCACGGAGTAGACGCTTCTCTCCGTGCCGAGTCAACAATACAGGCAGCGCTCCCTATTACCTGCTCAAGTCATCAATGGCATCCACGATCATCCCAGTGCCGATTGCCATTAACAGGATATCGCCCGCCACGCGCACATAGCGATGCCCCGCTGGAGGAGGGCCAATCCGGGCAATCACCGGTGGCGGCAGGTCATAGTAAATCACGTCGCGCGGCAGCGGCTGGCCCACCTTCCATTTTCTGGCCTGACCGGGAGGCATGCAACCGTTGCGCTTCTTGGCCAGACCAGGTGGGCAGTGGCCGGTACGAAACTCTTCGGCATAGTACTCGTGGATAACCGTACGGTGCCGGTCGCTGAAATGCTCATACCCCCCGGAATCACGCCCCTCCCTGTCGGAAGATGCGTGTTTACCGCCGCCATGTTTTGAACGGCCATCATGCCGGTCATTCTGTTCGCCCCTGTCTCCCCTATCGCCCTTGTCACCGCCAGCCCACGATGGCTTATCGGCAAGCGCCGGAGTGATTGCCAGCATCCCCGCAATGAGAAAAACCAATGCGTTGCATTTCAGCAAGATATTTCGTTCCATGATCGGTCTCCACATAAGTAAAAAGTTTGGCAACAGTGCACAGCCTACGCTACCGTCACTGTGTTGGATACATACACATCCTGAATCGCATTGAGCAGCGCCACACCGTCCTGCATCGGCTTCTGGAATGCCTTGCGCCCGGAGATCAGCCCCATGCCGCCCGCGCGTTTGTTGATCACGGCGGTGCGCACCGCCTGGTGTAAATCGTCCTTGCCGGATTCGCCGCCGGAATTGATCATGCCGGCGCGACCCATGTAGCAGTTCGCCACCTGGTAGCGCACCAGATCGATCGGGTGGTCGCTGGTGAGTTCGCCATACACCCTGGGGCTGGTCTTGCCGAACTTGATCGCATTGTAGCCGCCGTTGTTCTCGGCCATCTTCTGCTTGATGATGTCGGCGTTGATCGTTGCCGCCAAGTGGTTGGCCTGCCCGGTGAGATCGGCGGCGACATGGTAGTCCTTGTCCGCAGTCTTGAACGCCGGGTTGCGCAGATAAGCCCACAGGAAAGTCGCCATGCCGAGGCTGTGCGCGTGCTCGAAGGCTTCGGAGACTTCCTGTATCTGGCGGCGCGATTGTTCCGAGCCGAAGAACACCGTCGCCCCCACCGCCACCGCGCCCATGTCGAACGCCTGATCCACACTGGCGAACAGGGTCTGGTCGAACATGTTGGGATAGGTCAGCAGTTCGTTGTGGTTGATCTTCACGATGAACGGAATCTTGTGCGCGTAGCGGCGCGCCACCGAGGACAGCACGCCGAGCGTGGAGGCCACGCCGTTGCAGCCGCCTTCGATGGCGAGCTTGACGATATTCTCGGGATCGAAGTAAACCGGGTTGGGTGCGAATGATGCGCCGCCGGAATGTTCCACGCCCTGATCCACCGGCAACAGGGAAAGATAGCCGGTGTTCGCCAGCCGCCCGTGTCCGTAGAATGCTTGCAGGCTGCGCAACACGCCCGGCTTGCGGTCTTTCATCGCCACCACGCGGTCCACGTAATCCGGTCCCGGCAGGTGCAGCGATTCTTTGGGAATTCCCGTGCAGCGATGTTGAAGCAAATACCCCGCTTCATCTGCCAGCAGTTGCTCGATATTGGTCATGGCATCCTCCTGTAGTTGGCGACGAAAAAAGCTTACTCCGAATTGGTATGCAGGGGAAGGCCGCTTTCCCATCTCTTTGCCGGTTGAAGATTCACAAGTGCGGTTTAACCAGCAAGGCATGGCATTTATCAGATCGGATCGCGACTGCTGCAGTTAATGCCATTCCTGTTAATGCCATTCCTTGACACTCACATCTGCCTCCCCGATACTTGGTCATCATATTAGTTGGGGTTTCCGCTTTGGAAGAGTTCTCATTGGGTACGCTGTTCATTGCACTTGTTGCAATTTTGATTTGCTCCGGTTTTTTCTCTTCTTCCGAAACCAGCATGATGGCGTTGAATCGCCATCGGTTGAGCCACCTGGTGCGCAAGGGCAACAAGAGTGCCAAACTCACCGCGAAGCTGTTGGCGCAGACCGACAAACTGCTCGGCTCTATCTTGTTCGGCAATACACTGCTTAACACGGTAGCCGCCTCTCTGACCGGAATCATTGTCCTGCGCCTGTTTGGTCATGACGATTGGGCGCTGTTGGCAGGTACGCTGGCCATTACCTTCATCATCCTGGTATTCAGCGAGATCATGCCCAAGGTAGTTGCGGCCAGTTACCCGGAGCGCGTAGCGCTGCCGTCGAGCTATGTGTTGACTCCAATCATCAGGCTGTTCCACCCTGTGGTATCCATCGCCACAGCGATGGTGCGCGGCTTTCTGTGGTTGCTGAACATCAAGGTGCAGGTTGACCGCAGCCACCAGAAAGTCAGCCTGGAGGAGGTGCGCATGATGGTGTTGGAGGCAGAGAACTTCCTGCCGCACAAGCACCAGAAAATGCTGCTCAATCTGGTGGATCTGGAGCGCATCGCGGTGAATGATGTGATGGTGCCGCGCAACCAGATCGAGGCGCTCGACCTGAATGCCGAGTACGCTGTGTTGCGCGAGCAACTGGCGACCTGCCACCACACGCTGTTGCCGGTGTACGAGGGGGCGCTCGACAACATCGTTGGCATACTGCATGTGCGTCGCGCACTGAGCCTGATGCAGCATGAAACCTTTACCACCAGCGAGTTGCGCGAATTGCTGCATGAACCTTACTTCATTCCTTCCGACACCGCCTTGCTCTCGCAGCTACAACATTTTCAGGAGCGGCAAATCAGGCTGGGACTGGTGGTGGACGAATATGGCGAGTTGTTGGGCCTGGTGACGCTCGAAAATATCCTGGAAGAAATCGTCGGCGACTTCACCACGCAGTCTCCCGCACAGACCGGCAAGTTTCAGCGCCATGAGGACGGCAGCCTGCTGGTGGAAGGCGCTACACCGTTGCGCGACCTGAACCGGAAACTGGGCATGCGTTTTCCGCTGGACGGCGCAAAGACGCTGAATGGATTGATTCTGGAACATCTGCAAGACATCCCGGAAGCGGGCACCAGTCTGAAAATTGCGGGCTATCCGATTGAAATTATCCAAATGCAGGATCGCGTCGTGAAGGTAGTAAAAGTTTTTCCTGCGCTACGCACGACCTTGCCGCAAAAGGGCAGCAAGGGAGCTTGAGCGACACAACTCGCGCCACAAAGCGCGATAAATGCCGGCCAAATGAAAAATCCGGGTTGAAGATATGAAGCACCTGGCAGGCAAGGTATAATTCGAAGCTGCTCACTATGGGTCGGAGCAGGCTTTCATCTCCTTCACCCTGCAAGAGGGAAGGAGCAAAGCGCGCGCACCTTACGGCTTATTCGCCGCTCATCTCTTTTAATTTTTCACACTGAATATTCTGATGCCCCACATTACCCTCGATAAGGCCGCGCTTGCATTTGGCCATGTAGCATTGCTTGACCACGTGGATTTTCAACTCGATGAAGGCGAACGCGTCGGCCTGATCGGGCGCAACGGCGGCGGCAAGTCCAGCATGTTGAAAGTGCTGGCGGCACAGGCGGCGCTGGATGACGGCATCGTATGGCGTGCGCCCGGTATACGTATCTGTTACGTGAGCCAGGAGCCGGCGCTGAATGCGGATGCGACGGTGTTCGACGAAGTCGCGCGCGGATTAGGTGAGCTGCATCAGATCATCACCGACTACCATCACCTGTCACACCAGCTCGCCGAGCCGGATGCCGACTACGAAAAATTATTGGAAGCGATGCAGCCGCTGCAAACCGCGCTGGAAGCGCAGAATGGCTGGGCGGTGCAGGCGCGCATCGAAACGGCCATCCAGCGGCTGGAACTGAACGCGGATACACGTGTGGGGGATCTCTCCGGCGGGGTGCGCAAGCGCGTGGCATTGGCGCAGGCGCTGGTAGCGGAGCCGGATGTGTTGATTCTGGACGAGCCGACCAACCACCTGGATTTTTCTTCCATCGAATGGCTGGAGGGGCTGCTGAATAATTTTCACGGCAGCGTGCTGTTCGTGACTCACGACCGGCGCTTTCTGGATAACGTCACCACGCGAATTGTCGAGTTGGATCGCGGGAAGCTGGCAAGTTTCCCCGGCAATTTTGCGGCTTACCTGCGCACCAAGGAGCAGATGCTGCAAGATGAGGCGGTACACAATGCAAAGTTCGACAAGGTGCTGGCGCAGGAAGAGGTGTGGATACGTCAGGGCATCAAGGCACGGGGTGTGCGCAACGAGGGGCGCGTGCGGCGGCTGGAACAGTTGCGCCGCGAGCGCGCGGCGCGGCGTGAGCGGGTGGGCAAGGTCGAGATGAACCTGGAGGCGGGCGACCGCTCCGGCAAACTGGTGGCGGAACTCACTCATGTCAGCAAATCATTCGGCGAACGCAAAGTCATCAACGATTTTTCCTGCCGCATCCAGCGCGGAGACAAAATTGGCCTGCTCGGCCCGAACGGTGCAGGCAAGAGCACGCTGCTTAAAATCATCCTCGGTGAATTGGCGCCGGACAGCGGCGAAGTGAAATTGGGCACCAAGCTGGCGGTGGCGTATTTCGACCAGTTGCGCGCGCAGCTGAATGAAGAGGCGACGCTGGCCGACACCATCAGCCAGGGCTCGGATTTCATCGACATCGGCGGCACACGCAAACACGTCATCAGTTACCTCGGAGATTTCCTGTTCGCGCCGGAACGCGCGCGCTCGCCGGTGAAAAGCCTGTCCGGCGGCGAGCGCAACCGGCTGTTGCTGGCGCGCCTGTTCACCCGCCCCGCCAACGTGCTGGTGCTGGATGAGCCGACCAACGACCTCGACATCGAAACACTGGAACTGCTCGAAGAACTGCTCGCCAACTATGACGGCACGCTGTTTCTGGTCAGCCATGACCGCGCCTTTCTCGACAATGTGGTGACGCAGGTCATCGCCTTCGAGGGCGAGGGCAAGCTGATGGAATATGTCGGCGGCTATGAGGATTGGGTGCGTGTGAAGAAATATCAGGCCGCGCAGCTAATACCGCAACGCGAAGCAGCACAGCCCAAACCTGCGCCGCAGCCCGCTCCCAAGGCTAAACCCGGCAGCAAGCTGAGTTTCAAGGAAGCGCAGGAACTGGAGCAGATTCCACAGCGCATCGCCGCACTGGAGCGTGAGCAGGAAGAACTCGCCGCCACCCTGGGTGCAGGTAATCTCTACCGCGACAACCCCGCCCATGCCAGACAGTTACAGGAACGCAGCGCAGCTATCGAGGATGAGTTATTGCAATTGATGGTGCGCTGGGAGGAATTGGAAAACCGTGGGGGATAAATGCCTGGGCAATATGGCCCCAGTTGAAAACAGGCAGCCGGAAGCAACGGCCTGGGCGTTTCTTCCTTTATTTCTGGACTTGTATATTGAAGACCTTTTTTACGTTCTTTGAAGGCTGGAACCACCGGCATGTGGGCCGACGTTCCGTAGCACCGATAAAATAATCAATCCCCTCTTCTTCGAGGGCCCGTATTCCCACATCAAGCGCTTCCTGATCCGTTTTAAACGGCGCTTGCCAACAGGTAGAATTGTCGTACACATCAATAATTTCAAGGAGCCAGCCGCCCGCCCCGTCTCCGTAGATGGTAACCTGCACAGACTTGCCTCCGGCAGTAAATTCCCTGTTCAAGCTGGAGTTTGTCGGCTCTGATGTATCTAATGTGTCGGTTGTGTCAGTCATGATTATCGTTTCAATTAGTTGTGCTTCAATCTTGTGTCCAGATATAAGATGCAACATTCAGTGCTGGCTTAGTCCACGCATTGAACCAGATAAAGAATACCTCAGGCGAGGCCTGCCAGTCCAGAAATTGCGCGGGTAATCGCGCGGTACGCAACTGCTCCATGGAACTGCATACATAAATAAAAAAGCCCGCTTGCGCGGGCCTTTTTGTCCAACCCAAGTCCGATTAAGGAGCCTGAATGTTGGATGCTTGCTTGCCCTTGGGGCCTTGAACGATGTCAAAGGTAACCTTCTGGCCTTCTTTGAGTGTCTTGAAACCACTCATGTTGATTGCGGAGAAATGCGCGAACAAGTCTTCGCTGCCATCATCTGGGGTAATGAAACCAAAACCTTTTGCATCGTTGAACCATTTTACTGTACCGTTTGCCATGTGTTACTTCCTTAACTAAAAACCGGGTGGATTCCCGTTAAACTGTTTGAATTCCAAGACCTCACATCATGGCGAAACCAGTACTGCAGGTAACTTGATTCAAACACCCACGCGCTTTTTACTCCTGTACTGCCTACATCGTCAAGTGGTTATGCAAGTTTTTTTCCGAATACACTTGAAAAAGCCCCTCTAATCCTCAATTATGTCGCCAGGACATCACGCGAAATACGGTTGCGGCACAAATGGCAATAAAACATGAGAACGCTTCCCTGCTGGAAGCCGAACGGAGCAAGAGCAAACCACCCATGTTGTATAAGGTGATATTGTTCAACGACGATTACACAACGATGGATTTTGTCATCGAGGTTTTGCAAACATTTTTTGCGATGAACCGGGAACGCGCCACCCAAGTGATGCTCAAAATACACCAGGAAGGTTCTGCGATATGCGGCCTTTATCCGAAGGATATTGCGGAAACCAAAGTGGCACAGGTAACGGCATTTGCCAAACAGCGCGAGCATCCGCTACGATGCGAACTGGAGGGGGCATAAATCATGATCGCGCAAGAACTTGAAGTCAGCCTGCACTTGGCGTTCGTCGAAGCACGTCAGAAACGGCACGAATTCATCACGGTGGAGCACCTGTTGCTGGCCATGCTGGATAACCCTTCTGCGGCGCATGTGTTGCGTGCCTGCGGCGGGGATATCAATGAATTGCGCACGGTACTGAGTGAATTTATCGATACCCATACGCCCATCCTGCCTGGCAGCGGCGAAGTGGACACACAACCCACAGTGGGTTTCCAGCGCGTCATCCAGCGCGCTATCCTGCACGTACAATCCACCAACAAGAAGGAAGTTACCGGCGCCAATATCCTGGTCGCCCTGTTCAGCGAGAAAGATTCCCACGCGGTGTTCTTCCTCAACCAGCGCGCCATCACGCGGCTGGACGTAGTGAATTACATCGCCCACGGCATCAACAAGACATCCCAACCCGGCACCCAGAAATCCCTGGATACCGAAACAGAACAACAGGAGACAGGGAACGAGGGGGCGTTGCACGACTACACGCTGGATCTCAATGCCCATGCACTGGCAGGAAAAATAGACCCGCTGATCGGGCGCGAAATCGAACTGGAGCGCGTCATCCAGACATTATGCCGCCGCCGCAAGAACAACCCGCTGCTGGTCGGCGAGGCCGGTGTGGGCAAGACCGCCATCGCCGAAGGTTTGGCGCGCCGCATCACGGAAGGAAACGTGCCGGAAATTCTCAAGGATGCCCATGTGTATGCGCTCGACATGGGTGCGTTGCTGGCCGGCACCAAGTATCGCGGCGACTTTGAGCAACGCCTGAAGGCGGTGCTCAAGGAACTTGCGGACGCCAAGCATGCCATCCTGTTCATCGACGAAATCCATACGCTGATCGGTGCAGGGGCTGCTTCGGGCGGCACCATGGACGCCTCCAACCTGCTCAAGCCCGCGCTATCGAGCGGTACGCTCAAATGCATCGGCGCCACCACTTACCAGGAATACCGCGGCATCTTCGAGAAGGATCACGCGCTGTCGCGCCGCTTCCAGAAGGTGGATGTGCCGGAACCCAGCGTGGAGCAGGCCATTGAAATCCTGAAAGGGCTGAAGACGCGCTTCGAGAGCCACCACGGCGTCAAATACAGCGCAGCCGCGCTGACCAGCGCCGTCGAGCTTTCCGCGCGCTTCATCAACGACCGGCACCTGCCGGACAAGGCGATAGACGTGATCGACGAAGCGGGTGCGGCACAGCGCATCCTGCCCAAATCGAAACAGAAGAAACTCATCGGCAAGCATGAGATCGAAGACATCATCGCCAAGATTGCGCGCATCCCGCCGCGCACGGTTTCTTCGGATGACCGCAATACGCTGAAGACCCTGGATCGCGACCTGAAGGCCACCGTGTTCGGACAGGACAGGGCGATAGAAGCTCTGGCGCGCTCCATCAAGATGTCGCGCAGCGGCCTCGGCAATCCGCAGAAACCCATCGGCAGCTTTCTGTTCTCCGGCCCCACCGGCGTGGGCAAGACCGAAGTGGCGCGCCAGCTCGCCTACAGCATGGGCATGCCGCTGCACCGCTTCGACATGTCCGAATACATGGAACGCCATGCCGTGTCGCGCCTGATCGGCGCGCCTCCCGGCTATGTCGGCTTCGACCAGGGCGGCCTGCTCACCGAGGCCATCAGCAAGCAGCCGCATTGCGTGCTGCTGCTGGATGAAATCGAGAAGGCGCACCCGGACATTTTCAACATCCTGCTGCAAGTGATGGATCACGGCACGCTCACCGACAACAACGGGCGCAAGGCCGACTTCCGCAACGTGGTCATCATCATGACCACCAATGCGGGCGCGGAAGCACTGAGCAAGACACAGATCGGTTTTACCAAGAGCGCGTCGTCCGGCGACGAAATGGCCGACATCAAGCGCATGTTCACACCGGAATTCCGCAACCGCTTGGATGCCATCATCTCCTTCGCGGCGCTGGATAAGGAAGTCATCCTGCGCGTGGTGGACAAATTCCTGATGCAACTGGAAGAACAACTGCACGAGAAAAAGGTGGAAGCCGTGTTCACCGATGCACTCAAGGATTATCTCGCCAGGAACGGTTTCGACCCGCTGATGGGCGCCCGCCCCATGGCGCGCCTGATCCAGGACACCATCCGCAGCGCGCTGGCCGACGAACTGCTGTTCGGCAGGCTGGCGAGCGGCGGCAAGGTCACGGTGGATGTGGACGCGGACGAGAAGGTCAAGCTGGAATTTGCGGAAGAGGCGGTAACCGTCTAATACCAGTCGGGTGGTTTTTCCGTTTATACGCGGCCATGCAATCCAACCAGTCGTATCGCGGACGCTTTGCCCCCTCCCCCACCGGCCCCCTCCATTTCGGCTCGCTCGTCGCGGCTGTCGGCAGTTATCTCGAAGCAAAAAAACACAACGGCACCTGGCTGGTGCGCATGGAAGACCTCGACACGCCGCGTTGTGTGCCGGGTGCGGCGGACGATATCCTGCACACGC
>JAQTOM010000026.1:17673-19795 GCA_028713345.1 Gallionellaceae bacterium
GTAGTGGTGGACGATGCGTTCCAGGGTATCACCCATGTGGTGCGCGGCGCCGACCTGCTTGCTTCCACACCGCGCCAGATTTACCTGCAACGGCTGCTCGGCTTACCCACCCCGGCCTACATGCATCTGCCCATCGCGGTAAATGCACAGGGCGAAAAATTGAGCAAGCAGACCCTCGCCGCACCAGTGGATACAGGCAAACCCGCTGCCACGCTGCTGCGCGCCCTCACCTTCCTGCGCCAGAAACCCCCTGCCGAACTGGCAAGCTGCGATTTGCAAACGCTATGGCAATGGGCGCTTGCCAATTGGCGCACGGAAAAACTGGCGGGGATCCAGACCCTGCCTGCGGATTAATTTGCTTGCTGCTTGCGATGGCGAATAAATTCGCGGACCGCGGGGAGAAGGGAAATGAAAACGATACCGATGACCATCAGGGTAAGGTTGTTCTTGATCACCGGGATGTTGCCGAAAAAATAGCCGAGCGCAACAAAGCAGCTAATCCAGAACAGGCTGCCCAGCGCGCTGAACAACACAAACACGCGGTAACGCATCCGGCCAACGCCCGCAACAAAAGGTGCAAAGGTGCGGATGATGGGCAGGAAGCGCGCGAACAAAATAGTCTTGCCACCATGCTTCTCGTAGAAGGCATGGGTCTTTTCCAGATGCTCACGCCTGAAGACGCGCGAATCAGCACGTTTGAACAGCGCGAGGCCGATCAGCCGCCCGACCCAGTAATTGGTGTTGTCGCCGGAAAAGGCGGCGAGTATCAATAACGGCACGATGATGGGCGCTTCCAGCGAACCCATGCCGCACAGCGCGCCCGCCACGAACAGCAGCGAGTCACCGGGCAGAAATGGCGCGACTACCAGGCCGGTTTCGCAGAAAATGATCAGGAACAGGATGCCGTATATCCAGATACCGTACTGCTGGGTCAGTGCCAGCAGGTGCGTATCCAGATGCAGGATGATGTCGAGGAAGGAAGTGAGTAAATCCAATTGGTGCGCCTCAGAAATTCAATGGCCCAGAAGAGTTGAGAAAATTACGGCAGCACCTCTTCCGCCTCGGTTTTTTCCGGCTTGATGAAATCCTCGCGCGACACGCCCAGCCACAGCAGGATCGGGCTGGCCACCAGCACCGAAGAATAGATGCTGAACAGGATGCCGATGGTGAGCGCCAGCGCGAAATAGTGCAGCGTCTCGCCGCCCAGGAACAGCATCGCCGTCACCATCATCTGGGTACAGCCGTGGGTGATGATGGTGCGCGACATGGTGCGGGTGATGGCGTTGTCGATGATTTCGTACACCTCGGTCTTGCGCATCTTGCGGAAGTTTTCGCGGATCCGGTCGAACACCACCACCGACTCGTTCACCGAATAGCCCAGCACCGCCAGCACCGCCGCCAGCACGGAGAGCGAGAATTCCCACTGGAAGCAGGCGAAGAAGCCGAGGATGATGACCACGTCATGCAGGTTGGCGATGATCGCGGCCAGGCCGAATTTCCACTCGAAGCGCAGCCACAGGTAACAGACGATGCCCAGGCTGACCAGCAGCAGCGCGAGCGAGCCGTTCTCCACCAGTTCCTTGCCCACCTGCGGCCCGACGAATTCGACGCGGCGCATTTCCACGCCCGCATCCTGCTGGCGCAGCTTTTCAAACACCTGCTCGCTCAATTTGGCGCCCGAAGTATTCTGCTTCAGCGGCACCTGGATCAGCACGTCCTTGCTGGAGCCGAAATTCTGCACCAGCGCATCGTGCAGCCCCATTTGGCCTAGCTGGTCGCGTACCTTGTTGGTGTCGGCAGGCTGGGCGTAATGCATTTCGATCACGGTGCCGCCGGTGAAATCCACGCCGAAGTTCAATCCGCGCGTCGCGAGGAAAAATATGGCAAGAATGAATGTCACCAGCGAAATGCTGGTGGTGATCTTCCCGTAGCTCATGAACGGGATATCGTGTTTGATCCTGAAAAATTCCATGTCGTCTCTTTCCTAGCCTAACGTACATAACAAACCATGCACGTTTCCCTCACCCTAACCCTCTCCCGCAAGCGGGCGAGGGGACAAACGTACTCGCTACGCGAGTTCTCTTTAACCTATGGCCACTTTGGACAAGCGCGGCCTGCGGCC
>JAQTOM010000026.1:19895-23224 GCA_028713345.1 Gallionellaceae bacterium
TACATAACAAACCATGCACGTTTCCCTCACCCTAACCCTCTCCCGCAAGCGGGCGAGGGGACAAACGTACTCGCTACGCGAGTTCTCTTTAACCTATGGCCACTTTGGACAAGCGCGGCCTGCGGCCATATATCAAATTCACCAGTGCGCGCGATACCAGCACCGCGCTGAACATCGAAGTCATGATACCCAGGCACAGCACCACGGCAAAGCCGCGTACCGGGCCGGAACCGAACATGAACAGCGCGATGCCCGCGATCAGGGTGGTGATGTTGGAATCGAAGATGGTGCCGAACGCCAGGTCATAGCCGGCATGGATGGAAGCCTGCGGCGTGTTGCCGTTACGCAATTCCTCGCGGATGCGCTCGTTGATCAGCACGTTGGCGTCAATCGCCATGCCCAACGTCAGCGCGATACCCGCCATGCCGGGCAGCGTCAGCGTGGCTTGCAGCATGGACAGCAGCGCCACCAGCAACAGCAAGTTGGCGCCCAGCGCCAGCACCGAAATCCCGCCGAACATCAGGTAGTAGGCGATCATGAAAATCGAGATGGCGACAAATCCGATCTGGGTGGAATGGAAGCCGCGCGCGATATTGTCCGCGCCGAGGCTGGGGCCGACGGTGCGTTCCTCGACAATCTCCATCGGCGCCGCCAGTGCGCCCGCGCGCAACAGCAGCGCGGTGTCCTTGGCTTCCTCGGTATTCATCTTGCCGGTGATCTGCACGCGCCCGCCGCCGATTTCCTCGCGGATCACCGGTGCCGTGACGATCTCGCCCTTGCCCTTCTCAAACAGGATGATCGCCATGCGCTTGCCGACGTTCTCGCGCGTCGCCTCCTTGAATTTGCGCGCACCCACGCCATCCAGGTTGATATGCACCGCCGGTTCGTTGTTGCGGCTGTCGAAGCCGGGCTGCGCATCGTTGATGCGCTCGCCGGTGAGTATCACATTCTTCTTCACCAGCAGCGGAGTGCCATCCCGGTCCCTGAACATTTCGGTGCCCAGCGGCGCGACAGAGCCTTCGGTAAAGTGGTGTTCCTCATCCACCAAGCGCACTTCCAGCGTTGCGGTGCGGCCCAGGATATCCTTGGCGCGCGCCGTGTCCTGCACGCCGGGCAGTTGCACCACGATGCGGTCCATACCCTGCTGCTGGATCACCGGCTCGGCCACGCCCAGTTCGTTGACGCGGTTGCGCAGCGTGACCAGATTCTGCTGCACCGCGGATTCCTGGATGCGCTTTTCCTCTACCGGCTTGAGCGTGACGAGCAGCAGGTGTTCGCTGCCTTCGTCCTTGTCATTGAACTCCAGGCCGCCGAAGCGCTGCTTGAGCTCGGCAACACCCTTGCCGCGCGTTTCCGCATCGCGGAACTTGACCGTCAATTGCCTGCCGTCGCGGTTCACCCCGGCATAGGCGATATTCTGCTCGCGCAATGCGCTGCGTATGTCGCCGGCAGCAGATTCCATCGCCTTGTCCAGCGCACCCTTCATGTCGATCTGCAACAGGAAGTGCACGCCGCCGCGCAAGTCCAGGCCGAGATACATGGGCAGCGCGCTGATGCCGGCCAGCCACTGCGGCGAGCGCGACAGCAGGTTCAACGCCACCACATAATCCCCGCCCAGTTGCGTCTGCAGGATGTCCTTGGCCTTGAGCTGGCTGTCGGTATCGTTAAAGCGCGCCTTGACGCTGGTGGCATCCAGCGCAATCGCCTCCAGCTTGAGGTTGGCCGCCTTCAGGGCATCTTCCACCCGCTTCAGCAGCGCGGCATCGGCCTTGAGATTGGCGCGCAACGGCAACACCTGCACCGCAGGCGATTCGCCGTAGAAATTGGGCAGGGTATAAACCAGCCCCAGAACGAATGCGGCAAAAATCAGCAGGTATTTCCACAGCGGGTATTGGTTCATTGCAGCACCTTAAATCGACTTGATGGTTCCCTTGGGCAATACCGTCTGAATTGCACCCTTCTGCACGTTGAGGGTTACGCCATCAGCCACTTCCACGCTGACATAGCTGTCACCCACCTTGACGACGCGCCCCAATGCACCACCAAGAACCACTACCTCATCGCCCTTTTGCAGTGCCCCGAGCATGGTCTTCTGCTCCTTGGCGCGCGCCTGCTGCGGACGCAGAATCAAAAAATAAAATACCGCGACCAGCCCGATCAACGGAAGAAAATCCGTAATGCCGGCACCGGAGGACGGTGCAGCGGCCTGCGCGTAAGCATTGCTGATAAACAGATTATTCCATGACATGATTAAAGGCTCCGGTGAAAATCAAAGGCGCGCATTCTACCACGGATGAGATGACCGTTCAGTTACCGAGCGTAGCCCTCGCCTGCCGGAAGCCCGCGACGAAGGCATCGAACCGCCCCGCCGCAATGGCCATGCGGATTCCGCCCATCAGCTCCTGATAGTAATGCAGATTGTGGATGGTGTTGAGACGCGCGCCGAGTATCTCGTTGAGGCGGTGCAGATGGTGCAGGTAGGCGCGGGTGAAATTGCGGCAGGTATAGCAAGCGCACTGCCCGTCCAGCGGGCGCAAATCCAGCCGGTATTGCGCGTTCTTGATCTTGATGTCGCCGTTGCGGGTGAACAGCATCCCATTGCGCGCATTGCGCGTCGGCATCACGCAGTCGAACATGTCTATGCCCTGCGCCACCGCATCCACGATGTCTTCCGGCGTGCCCACGCCCATCAGGTAGCGCGGCTTGTCCTGCGGCAATTGCGGCGCGGTGTGCTTAAGTATGCGCAGCATGTCCTCCTTCGGCTCGCCCACCGACAGCCCGCCGATGGCAAACCCGTCGAAGCCGATGCCGGTCAAACCCGCCAGCGATTCGTCGCGCAAATGCTCATGCATCCCGCCCTGCACGATGCCGAACAGCGCATTGGCATTGCCCTCGTGCGCGGCCTTTGATCTCGCGGCCCAGCGCAGCGAGAGGCGCATGGATTCGCCCGCCGTCTTTTCGTCTGCCGGATACGGCGTGCACTCGTCGAAGATCATCACGATATCCGAGTTCAGCACTTTCTGGATGCGCATGGATTCTTCCGGCGAGAGAAAGCACTTGTCGCCGTTCACCGGCGACTGGAACTTAACCCCCTCCTCGGAAATCTTGCGCAACGCCCCCAGGCTGAACACCTGAAACCCTCCCGAGTCGGTGAGTATCGGCCCATCCCAGCCCATGAAGCGGTGCAATCCGCCATGCGCCGCGATGACTTCCATGCCGGGGCGCAGCCACAAGTGGAAGGTGTTCCCCAGCACGATCTGCGCGCCGATCTCGTTCAACTCGAGCGGCGACATCGCCTTCACCGTGCCATAAGTGCCGACGGGCATGAA
>JAQTOM010000102.1 GCA_028713345.1 Gallionellaceae bacterium
TTCGATGTGGTGATCGACTGTGAATTGTTCTCCCGCGTGAGCAGTATTTTCTCGTATCTTTCCGGCGCGCCGGTGCATGTGGGATTCCACCGGCACACCCAGGAAGGCCTGTACCGCGGCTCGTTCATCAACCGCCCGGTGATGTACAACCCCTACCGGCATTTGTCGCAGCAGTTCCTGACGATGGTCGCGGCCATTCAATCGGGGACAGTACCCGCCGCCAAGGAGTCCACGGCTGCGGAAAACATTGTTCCTCCTGCCCTGGTTTTCGCGGAGGATGAGTTGCAGCGGATTGCCGCACAGTTACATGCAGATTTCCCCTCGCTCCGGAACAAGAACCTGGTGCTGGTTTACCCCAGCGGCGGCATCCTGCCGATACGCGCCTGGCCGCTGGAGAATTACCAGCAGCTCTGCGCAGGCCTGCTGGATGATGGCTATGCAGTCGGGGTGATAGGCATGAAGGAGGACAAGCCTCTCGGACAGGCCATCGTGGCGCACTGCCAGAATCCCTGCTGCGTCGACCTGACCGGCTATACCGGATCGGTGCAGCACTTGCTGGCACTCTTTCACCGCGCATCATTGCTGGTAACCAACGACGGCGGCCCCGGCCAGTTCGCCGCGCTCACCCCGATTCCATCCCTGGTTTTTTTCGGCCCGGAAACGCCGTTGCTATATGGCTCGCTGAGCAAGAACAGTTACTGCTTTTATTCGGCGCTATCCTGTTCGCCATGCCTTACGGCCTATAACCACCGCTCATCCCCCTGTGATGGCGACAACCAATGCCTGAAACGCATTACCCCCGGCCAGGTACTGGCAAAGGCGCGTGAGGTGCTTGCGGCCGCCCAGGAAACAGACAGTCCGTCGAGGCTGGCACAGGCGCAACCCCGCAACATTGCATGAAACCGATTTTCGGCATCAGGCTCTCCCTCGCTTCACTTCTGCGCCATGCGTTGACACGGCGCTTCCTGAAATTCGGCACGGTGGGCGCCTCGGGAACCGTGATCAACCTGGGAATACTCTATCTTGCCCGGGAGTATCTCTTTGCGTCGATCCAGCAGCCTGAACTACGGCTCAACCTGGCGCTGGCGCTGGCCATCTTTTTTGCCACGATCAACAATTTTTTCTGGAACCGGCTGTGGACATGGGCCGACCGCAGGCAGCACTACGACCGCCCCATACTCACCCAGTTCGGGCAGTACACGCTGGCCTGCTGGCTCAGCATCCTGCTGCAGGCGGTCTTCATGAACGTGCTGTCGCCGCATTTTTATTACCTGACCGCAAACCTGATTGCCATCGTGTTGACCAGCGTGCTGAATTTTATTCTGAACGACATCTGGACATTTGGCCGCCTGAAGTTGTTGCCAGATACCCATAAGGCTTCCGCCGGGAAGCAACCAGAATCGCCTGACAGATAAATCATGGGCCTCCCGACCAGCATGTCCCGCTTGCGCCTGGCCTGGTACACGCTGGCTACGCTGCTCGCCGTGTTCACTTACTTCTACGGCCTCGACAGCCAGCACATCCCCAAGAACGGCGACGAATATCCCTATGCGCACATCACGCGGCTGACTGCGGATAGCGGCCACCTGCTGCCGCTGCAATCGCAACTGGACAACATGCGCAACACCAAGCCGCCGCTGCTGTTCTGGCAAGGCATTGCAGCCACGCACTGGGGGCAGGATTGGACGCTGTGGAATCTGCGCTACCCGAGCGTGGTTTACACGCTGTTCACCGCCTGGCTGGTTTTTCTGCTGGGCTGGAAACTGTCGCGGAAAATGGAGACGGGCTTCATCGCGCTGCTGAGTTATCTCGCCTTCTTCAGCACCTATCGCTATGGCAGACCGTTCCTGATCAATCCGGCGGAAGTATTCTGGTTCTTCCTGCCGTTTTTCACCTTGCTGTACTGGCGGCATACTGCCTTTGACTCGCGCTTGCTCGTGCCGCTGCTGCTGGGCACCGAGGTCGGCGTCGGCCTGCTGTACAAATCGTTTGCGCTGATCGCGCCGGTGGGATTGTGCCTCGCCTGGTGGTATCTGCATTACCGCAACTACCGCTGGCTCTACTGCCTGCGCAAGGATGCGCTGAAAGTGGCAGTCACAACAGCGCTGGCGCTGGCGCTGTTCGGGCTGTGGTTCCTGCTCGATCCCGACCCGCAATCGGTGTGGCGCGAATTCGTCGTCGGCGAGAACGCGGGCAAATTCGATCCGCACGGGAATTACCTGCTGAAATTTTTGTGGGGCGGCAGCAGCGTGTGGGCGCTGGTGCTGGGCTATCCGATGAACGCGGGGCTGCTGGCCATTCCCGTGGCGGCGGTGTTTTTCATCGCCTGGCGGCGGCGCGTGCTGCTTATGGATGCGGAGAAAATGCTGTGGATCTGGATGATCGCGCTGTTCATCGTGTTCAGCCTGCCCAGCCAGCGCTCGGCGCGTTATCTTCTGGAAGCCATGCCGGGGCTGGCGGTGCTGTGCGCGCTCAACTGGCAGCGCATCAGCCGCAAGGCGTTTGTCGTCAGCCTCGTCATGATGGCGGGTGTGCTCGCCTTCATCATTTTTGTCTCGCTGCGCTTGCAGCATGAGATGGGCGGCGCGGAACTGTACGGGCCGATGTATTGGGTGCTGCCAGGATTGACCGCAGCGCTGATATTGATCGCGCTGTTCATTCCGAAACTCACAGGAGCGGTTGTCAATGTCGCGGCGCTGCTGGTGCTGCTGTGCTTCGCCGCTTTCCTGCGGCCTTTCGACGGCGCCTACGGCAATTACAGCGCGGCGGTGCAGCAATATGCCAAGGGCCGTGACGTGTGGGTGCCGTGCAACTTCAGGGCGCATGAGGAAGGTTACCGCTTCATCCTGCCGGGCGCACAGGTTCATGGCTATCACGAGAACCTGGGGCTGAATGCCGCTGCGCTGGCCGCCAAATATAATCTGTTTGCCGTGCAGATGCCGTTGCAGGATAAGGATTGTGCGGGCTGCAAGGTTCTCGGGCAACGTCTCGATATCCGCAGCCGCCAAAGCGACAGCGAGGTCAAACAAATGCTCAAGGGCGAGGTGTTCCAGCACCTGTTCGTCAAGGAGCTGTTGATCGAAGTACCGGGTGTGAACTCGAAAGTGGTTGCCAGCGAAGGGTGCCGCTGATGAGCCGCCTGCTGGTATTGGCCGTCATCCTGTTTGCATTCGGTGCCGGCTTCTTCAAGGCATCCGGCTATCACGCCGCATCAGGTTTTCAGGCGCAGCAAAAAGCCGTGGCGGGCAGCAGCGAACCGCACTTGCAGAACCGCTTCGCCTCCTCCAGGCAAAACACCCAGACCCATGCCGCTTCGCTGATCGAACTGAAGGACGGGCGCATCCGCGCATTCTGGTTCTCGGGCAGCCGCGAAGGGGCGAAGGATGTCGAGATACGCAGTGCGGTGTTCGATCCCGCTGTTGGGCAATGGGGCGCGGAACAAACCGTCGCCACCCGCGAAGGCACGCAACAGTCCGTGCTGCGCTATGTCAGCAAGCTGGGCAACCCCGTACCCGGTCGCGCGGCGGATGGCACGCTGTGGCTGTATTACGTGACAGTATCGTTGGGCGGATGGGCCGGCAGTTCGATCACCGCGATAAGCTCGACTGATGAAGGTGTTACTTGGAGTCCGGCGCGGAGATTGGTCACCTCCCCGTTCCTGAACATCAGCACGCTGGTCAAGGGCGCGCCGTTTCTCTACAGCGACGGCAGCATGGGCCTGCCCGTGTATCACGAGTTCATCAGCAAGTTCGGCGAGATACTGCATCTGGACAAGAACGGCGCAGTGCTGGACAAGCAGCGCCTGACCGCAGGCGGGAACGGCGCGCTACAGCCCGTGGTGCTGGTAAAAAATTCCAGTGAGGCGCTCGCCTTGCTGCGCTACTCGGGTGAGGACACGCCGCGCCGGGCGGTCACGGTCTCGACCAGAGATGGCGGACAACACTGGACTGTGCCCGCCAAGTCCATCCTGTCGAATCCCGATGCCGCGCTGTCGGCAGTGGTATTGCCGGACGGGCGCATGCTGGCGGTGCTGAACAATCAGGAAGCGGGACGCGATGCGCTGTCGCTGTTGGTTTCGACGGATGGTGGCGTCAACTGGACGTCCGTTTATCCACTGGAAGACCAGCGCAAGCAGCCGCTGGATGAGGCGCATTACCTCAAGACAGTCGCAGGGCTGGTCAAGGATATGGCCATCGCCGATATGGGCGAGCATGTGGAATCCGTCCGGCGCCAGGTGTGCCCGGAACATAACTGCCGCTTCGAGTTTTCCTATCCCTATCTGATCCGGACACAAGGCGGCGACTTTCACCTGGTCTATACCTGGAACCGCAGCTTCATCAAACACGTCACGTTCACCCAGGCCTGGCTGGATCAGCGCATGGAGAAAGCGGCGCCATGATCCACTTCACCGACATCACGGGTCTGGCAAGCAGCGCCATCGCGACGACGGCGATAGTCGTTCGGTTGCCCGGCATGGCACGGTTGCGCAGGACTTACCTGGCACTGCTGGCAGGCATGGTCATGGTCGCGGCGCTGGTTCCATTCGGCGGCCTGCCGCTGGCGGCTTATGTGCGCGGCGTGACTGGCGACTTGAGCATCACCTCGCTGGTGCTGCTGATGCTTATGGTGCGATGTTTGTTTGCGCCTGTCCGAACTCCCTCTCCCCCCGGGGGAGGGTTGGAGTGGGGGAGCGACAGCGGCAGATATGCATTGCAGTGCCTGATCGCTCTCGCCGCTGCGGGCTTGTATCCGATGGCTCTGGGCTTCGGTTTCTTCGACCCCTATCGCCTGGGTTATGGCGATCCGTGGTTAATGGCCGGGCTGCTCGCGGTGGCATTGGCCGCCCATTCCCGCCGCCGCCCGGTGATGGCGCTCGCTATTGCGCTGGCCGTGCTTGCATGGAGCGTGGGCTGGTACGAATCCGGCAATCTGTGGGATTATCTGCTCGACCCGTTACTGGCTATTTACGCGATCAGCGCACTCGTGAAGCGCGGCGTGCAATACTCGTTGAAGCCGCGAGACAACACTCACTGATTTACCGGCTATCCGGGCATGC
>JAQTOM010000027.1:0-5218 GCA_028713345.1 Gallionellaceae bacterium
CTATTTCTTGGGCGGTGCCATTTTGACTATCACACAAGCCATCACATACTTCAACTCGCAGCTTTTTACCATCTGCTGCATGGCCAAATCATCCTGATGCAACTTTTTCAGCGTCATCCCCTTATCGAAATATGCCTTGGCATATTTCGGATCAAGCGCAATCGTCTTGTCGAACTGCACCAGTGCATCCTGATAGCGCCCTGTATTGAAATAAGCGACCCCCAAATCATGCAGCATGATCGGCTCGACCTTGAAGTGCCGCGCTATCGCCTTTTCGTAATCGATTACAGCTGCCTCCCATTTTCCTAAATTCGCTTCTGCATGGGCGCGGTTATAGAAAATCCGAGATGCCAATGGCGCCTCTCCGCTGCGCAATAATTTGGCGGCATCATCCCACAAGCGGTATTCGTCGGCGAACACCCACAAGCGGTTCCACGCCAGCGGCAGCAACAGCAAGGTCGCCAAACCCAGCACCAATAAGGTTTTTTTACCCGGCCATTTTGCCAACAACAATGGAATCAGCAACGCCATGCCCGGCAGCCAAAGATAGCTGCGATAGAGCACGAAGATTTCCTGAACGCGGATACTGGAAAATTCCAGCCAGAATTGCAACCATGGGTACAACAGCGCAAAACCGACCAAGCCTGTTGCGCCGCGGCGCAACAACAAGCGAAAAGCCATCAGGCCATAAGCCAGGAAAACAGTAGCGCCCAGCCAGCCGCGCCATTCCCCGATGGACGCGACGATGGGCTCGCGCATGTCCACCGATATCCAGGCTGGGTTAGGCAGCGCCCACAGCAAGAGGTACTTGAAAAACAGCCCGGCCTGCGTCAGCACGCTCAACAAATGCAGCATGGGTGTACTTTCGACGATGCCCTGCTGCTCGAACAGAGCTGTCGCTCCCACCTCATAGGGAGAACCGAACACTCCCTTGACGCGCAACACGACCAATAGGCCGATAGCGGCGAAAGCGCCCCATGTTGCCCACAGCACTGTACGCGACGCCTGATTTTTGTCGTACAGCAAAATAGTCAGCGCGGCCAGCACGGCGGGCAGCAGCACGCTATGCTCCTTGGAAAAACAGGCCAAAAAATAAGCCAGTACCGCCAACGCCAACCAGCGTTTCTGCCCGGTGAGCAGACCGCGCAGATAAGCCAGTTGCATCGCTAGCGCAAAAAAAGTTGCCAGCAGAATGCTGCGCTGGACGATGTAGCCCACGGCATACACTACCACCGGATGGCAGGCAAACAGCAGCGCGCCGAACCATGTCCCCCAAGTAACCGCAGCAGATTCATCGCGCTCGCTTATGACCGCCCCAACCAACTGGCGCAACAGATAAAACAGCAGGATGGCATTGCCAATGTGCAGCAACATATTGCCGAGGTGAAAAAAATACGTATTTACATCGCTGAAGATGGCATAAGTCCAACCCAGGCTGGCATAGGGTAGCCAGCGCAAATCGAATTGAAATGGCGCGTGTGCGTAGTGCTCAGGCGCATCGCTAGTGAAAAAAGGCAGGTCATCGAATATAAACGGGTTGCCGAGAAACGGCAGATAGACCAAGCACACCATGGCAAACAGCGAGAGCAGCCAAGCGCGGTCGCGCTGACGGAAATAGTTCAATAACTTTGTACGGTTAAACATCATCATCTTTCACAAAAAACAAACCCCTCCGAAGAGGGGTCTGCCTGAAGCGCAAAACTGGTTAGCAACCGAAATACTTGAGAGCGAGCGATTCGGTAATCGTCGTGCCAGCAGGTATGCAAGCCCAAGTCACAGCCGTTCCAGTCGCCGAGCCCCCTATTTGCACCTTAAGGTTATCAATTGTATTTGCCTTGATTTTTCCTGCACCAACTGTCAGGGTCAATGTCACTGAAGAAAGAGCCGTGCCATCTACCACCAACGTACTAACTTCCGCTGGGAGGGTAGGCGTATTAGCCAGTCCGATTGAGCTAAACAGACCATTAGCTGCGGATGCTGCTTGGACAGTAAGCGCCGTTTCAGTGCCAGCCGGAAAAGAACCATTTTCCTGATAGTACATCGCCAATGCCAGCTTGACCGGATCCAGAGTGGACTGCACCTTGGACAGCTTGGCCTTGATTACATAATCCTGATACGCAGGAATCGCTACCGCAGCCAGGATGCCGATAATCGCGACCACGATCATCAATTCGATCAGGGTAAAGCCTTTTTGTATTTGTTTCATGTTAATGCTCCTTTTGGGGTTGAACAATACACACAAGGTGTGCGGTTCAGTATGAGCAGGATGCGTGCCAACAGAACCAGACGTACAAAAACTGTATATTTATCAATGCGTCCAACCATTAACTATTTTTCGTGATGGCCTCTGCACCTCACATCATGACAAGCCACGTCAGACGATATGACGGTTTTCGTCATATCCGTGACTCACTAGGCTTATTTATTGCCCAGCCACCTTCATGTTCTCAATCAGGATAGACCCGCACTGCCGCGCACCCTGCACCAGCACGTCATTGCCCACCGCCGCGATGTGGCGGTACATGTCCTTGAGGTTGCCGGCGATGGTAATTTCTTCCACCGGATATTGAATCTCGCCGTTCTCCACCCAGAAACCCGCCGCGCCGCGCGAATAGTCGCCGGTGACGTGGTTGACGCCCTGTCCGAGCAACTCGGTCACCAACAGGCCGCGCCCCATTTTTTTCAGCAGGCCGTTGAAGTCCAGCTTGCCGGGGCGCAAAATCAGGTTGTGGTTGCCGCCTGCGTTACCGGTGGTTTTCATGCCAAGCTTGCGCGCGGAATAGGTGCCGAGGAAATAGCCTTGCAGCACGCCTGCCTCAACGATGGTGCGGCGCCGGGTCGCAACACCCTCGTCGTCGAACGCACTGCTGGCCAGGCCTCTTGGAATATCCGGTATGTCGTCGATGTGGATGTTGTTCGAGAACACCGGCGTGCCCAACTGGTCGAGCAGGAAGGAGGACTTGCGGTACAGGCTGCCGCCGCTCACCGCGCCGACGAAATGCCCGAGCAGGCTGGCGGCCACCGGCGCTTCGTACAGCACCGGCACTTGCATGGTGCCGATCTTGCGCGAGTGCAGCCGCCGCACGGCGCGCTCCGCCGCGATGCGCCCGACCTCTTCCACCATCAGCATATCGCTTGCCTCGCGCGCCTCGGTGTACCAGTAATCGCGCTGCATGTCCTTGCCCTTGCCGGCGATCACGGCGCAACTGACGCTGTGGCGCGAAGTGGGAAAGCCGCCGATAAATCCTGAACTATTGGCATACACGAACTGCGACTCGTGCACCTGCACCGTGGCGCCTTCTGAATTTTTGATGCGCTTGTCGCGCGCGAACGCGGCCTGCTCGCACTCCCTGGCCAGCTCGATGGCCTGCTCCACATTCAGCAGCCAGGGATGGTAGAGGTCGAGATCGGGGAATTCGGTGGCCAGCATGTCGCGTTCCGGCAAACCGGCACAGTCGTCTTCGGCGGTGTGGCGCGCAATGGAAAGCGCGGCATCTACCGTGTCGCGCATCGCCTGTTGCGAAAAATCGCTGGTGCTGGCATTACCGCGCCGCTGGCCGAGGTACACGCTGACACCGATGCCCTTGTCGCGGTTGTATTCGATGGTTTCGACCTCGCCATTGCGCACGGTGACAGCCTGGCCGAAGCCATCCGAAACTTCTGCCGAGCAGGCCGTAGCACCTTGTTGCTTGGCGTATTGGAGCATGTCGCGCGCGCGCTGGCGCAGGGTGTCGGCGGTATGGGAAAACCTGTCCTGGGCGTGGTCGAAAGGGTGTGCCTCATGCGGTGTAATTGCGTTCATATTTTTGAAATTCATTAAAACGGTTTGGTAGAAGGCGCTATCATAACAACATCCATTTATTATTTCGCAGCTATGCGCCATCACGACGACCACAACGAAGAAGAATTAGACTTGCCGCCCAGCAAGACCAAGGTCAAGAAGCAGATGCTTGACCTGCAGGACATCGGCGAGCAACTGGTGAACTTGAGCAAGGAGCAACTGGCCGAACTGGATTTGCCGGAGGCCTTGCGCGACGCGGTTCACGAGATGAAGCGCATCCATAAATTCGGTGCACAGCGGCGGCAGATGCAGTACATCGGCAGGCTGATGCGCGAAACCGATCCTGCGCCCATCATCGCCAAACTGGAGGTATGGAGCGGCAAATCGCACCAGCACATCGCCTGGCTGCACCAGATCGAACGCTGGCGCGACCGCCTGCTGGAAGATGAGACGGCGCTCACCGAACTGCTCGCAAACCACCCGGAAGCCGACGCACAACGTCTGCGTGCGCTGATCCGCAACGCGCTCAAGGAAAAGGAGCTCGCCAAACCGCCGAAGAGTTACCGTGAGATTTTCCAGGTGCTGCGCGAGATATTGCCGGAGCAATAGTTACGATGTTATTTGAACAGCCTGCTCAGCTTGTCGCGATCCGGCTGATGCACCACTCCCCTTTCGGTGATGAGCGCAGTCACCAGTTCGGCAGGCGTCACGTCGAATGATGGATTGCGTATCTGCACGCCTTCAGCCGCCCAGCGGTAATCGCGAAAGCCCTTGACCTCATCGGCGGAGCGCTCCTCGATGGGAATGTCTGCGCCGCTGTTGATCGCCCTATCTATCGTGGAAAGCGGGCAGGCAACATAGAACGGAATATTATGGCGGCGCGCCAGCACGGCCACCATGTAGGTGCCGATCTTGTTGGCCACATCGCCGTTGCCCGCCACCCGGTCCGTTCCCACCACGATAGCGTCAACCTCGCCCCGGCTCATCATGAAGCCTGCCATGTTGTCGGTAATCAGGGTGACCGGAATATTCTCCTGCACCATTTCCCACGCGGTCAGGCGCGCGCCCTGCAAAAACGGACGGGTCTCGTCCGCAATCACGGAGATTTTCTTGCCTGCCTCGACTGCCGAGCGGATGACGCCCAGCGCCGTGCCATGCCCTGCCGTTGCCAGCGCCCCGGCGTTGCAGTGGGTCAATACACGCGCACCATCCGGCAGCAATTCGGCGCCGAACACCCCCATCGTGCGGTTGATGCGGATGTCTTCGGCGAGTACCTCATGCGCCTCGGCCAGCAGTCGTTGCGCTACCGCAGCGTTGCCCTGCTCCTTCACACTTTCCCACACCTCGCGCATCCGGTTCAGCGCCCAGAACAGGTTGACCGCAGTGGGCCGGCTTTGGGCAAGCACGGCAAACCCGGCTTCCATGCCGTTCTGAAAA
>JAQTOM010000027.1:5318-23007 GCA_028713345.1 Gallionellaceae bacterium
TCGACCTTGCCTATCGGCCCGTTGCGCTGCTTGCCGATGATGACTTCCGCCTTGCCCTTGTCAGGCGAATCGGGGTTGTATACCTCGTCGCGATAAATGAACAGGATCAGGTCGGCATCCTGTTCGATGGCGCCGGATTCGCGCAGGTCGGACATCATCGGACGCTTGTTGGGGCGCTGCTCCAGGCTGCGGTTCAACTGCGACAGCGCCATCACCGGCACGTGCAATTCCTTTGCCAGCGCCTTGAGCGAGCGCGAGATTTCGGATATTTCGGTGGCGCGGTTTTCGCTCGCCTTGCCTGAAGGGGAAGACATCAATTGCAAATAGTCTACGACGATCAACCCCAAGCCATTGTTCAGCCGGTGCAGCCGGCGCGCACGCGAGCGCAATTCCAGCGCGTTCAGCGCGGCGGTTTCGTCGATATAAATGGGCGCGTCATTCAATTGTCCCAGAGCATGGGTCATACGCGACCAGTCATCATCCTCCAGCTTTCCGGTACGCAAAGTATGCTGGTTGAGCAGCCCGACCGAACCTATCATGCGCATGGCCAGCTGTGCGCCCCCCATTTCCATGCTGAAGATCGCCACCGGCTTGTCACCCTCCAGCGCCACGTGCTCGGCGATGTTGATGGCGAAGGCGGTCTTGCCCATGCTCGGGCGCCCGGCGACGATGATCAGATCGCCCGGCTGCAAACCCGAAGTCTTGCTGTCGAGGTCGGTAAAGCCGGTCGCCACACCGGTAACATCGCTATTGCTGTCGCGCCCGTACAGTGTCTCGATGCGCTCGACCACCTGGGTCAATAACGATGGGATGTGGACAAATCCCTGGCGCCCTCGCTCGCCAGCCTCGGCGATCTCGAACACACGGCTTTCCGCCTCATCCAGCAGCTGGCCCGCATCACGCCCACCCGGGTTATAGGCGCTGGTGGCGATGTCGCTGCCAACCTCGGCCAGCTTGCGCATGATGGCGCGCTCGCGCACGATTTCAGCATAGCGCTTGATATTCGCCGCACCCGGCACGTTCTGCGCCAGCGAACCCAGATAAGCCAGCCCGCCCGCCTTGTCCAGTTCGGCATTGCTTTCCAGGGACTCCGCCACAGTAATCACGTCCACCGGCTTGGCATGCTCGGTCAGGCGCGCGATGTGCCGGTAAATCAGGCGATGCTCGAAGCGATAGAAATCACTCTCGCCGATCAGGTCGGCAATCTTGTCCCACGCGCTGGAATCCAGCAGAATGCCGCCCAGCACCGACTGCTCGGCTTCCACAGAATGCGGGGGAAGCTTGATCGCGTCAAGCTGGGGATCTGCCGTAGGGATAGAGAAATTTTGCATGGTGCCGGGTTATGGGTTGCGAACTAGCCAGAGGCATTTTACCACTGGAAAAATCATCGCCGGGAGAAATAAAAAAGGGCTGTCGCCAGCCCTTTTTGTTTCTTGCTATAAAGTTACTACGTGTAGAAGTTGTTTTAAACCCAAATAATCCATTAGGCTGTAGGAGCTCGATTTATCGAGCGATTCATCGAGAGCAATCGCGCAATAAATTGCGCTCCTACAAGAGGGTTGGCTCTAATGGACAATCTGGGTTTAAACAACTTCTTAGTGTTCGCCCAGCACCGAGACGGTGATAGCCGCCGCCACATCGGTATACAGCCCGATGCTGATCGGATAATCCCCAACCTGCTTGAGATGACCCGCCGGCATATGCACTTGCGATTTCTCCACGGTAAAGCCCAGTTGTGCCAGTGCCACGACGATGTCGGCATTGGTCACGGAACCAAACAGCTTTCCGTCCACACCCGCCTTTTGTGCGATTTGCACAGTCAGGCCGTTGAGTTTCTCGGCACGCGCTTGAGCATCCGCCTGTTTCGCCCGTTCTGCGGCTTCCAGCTCGACGCGGCGCGCCGCGAATTCAGCCTTGTTGCCTTCCGTCGCGCGCTTGGCCTTGCCTTGCGGAATAAGAAAGTTGCGTGCATAGCCATTTTTTACCTTGACCACGTCGCCCAATTGGCCGAGGTTGGCCATTTTTTCCATCAGTATCACTTGCATGGTCTACTCCTTAATGCAGATCGGTGTAAGGCATCAATGCCAGGAAGCGCGCGCGCTTGACTGCAGTGCTTAATTGGCGCTGGAAACGCGACTTGGTGCCGGTAATGCGCGCCGGAATCAGCTTGCCGTTTTCGCTAACGAATTCCTTGAGGATGTTCAAGTCCTTGTAATCCACTTCCGGGATTTTTTCTGCGGTAAAGCGGCAAAACTTGCGGCGCTTGAACAATGAGCGCGAAGCGCTGTTTTTCTTGTCATCTTTCTTCTTAAATACACGAGCCATGCTGTACTCCTTATTCCAATGTAATGTTATCTATGTGCATAACCAGTTGTGCGATGCGCAAACTGCGTTGAGCCAAAAATCCTTCTGCCCTCACCCGCTGCCCAGTCTGCAAGCGGCATGCAGCTTCAGCCGCTGCCCCGAGTGCCAAGGCCGGAATTTCACACTGCACCTGGCGCGGCATCCCGGCTTCCTGTTGCGTTGAAACATTGCGGATCTTCAATGCGACTCGCGCTACTCCAGCCGGGGTGTATCGCAAGCCATCCAGCTCAACCAGTTCTCCATCAACGACGAACCGGTTGCATCCGCTGCATCCCGATTCAGTCAGCAATTCAATCAAGCAGCCTCGACTGCAGCCGGTACGGCTTCAGGGGCTGCCGGAGCCGCATCACCGGTCATCGAACGCGACTTTTCTTCCCGCATCATCGCCGAAGGTGTCGTTACCGCAGCCTTGGTCTTGATGGTCAGGTGGCGCAACACGGCGTCATTGAATTTGAATGCATGTTCCAGCTCTTCCAGGACTTCCTGGTTGCACTCGATGTTCATCAGCACATAATGCGCTTTGTGGATTTTCTGGATCGGGTAAGCCAGTTGGCGGCGGCCCCAGTCTTCCAGGCGGTGGATCAGGCCATTCTTGGCCGTCACCAGAGTACGGTAACGCTCGACCATCGCGGGCACCTGCTCGCTCTGGTCGGGATGTACGATAAATACAATCTCGTAGTGTCGCATTAAATCTCCTTATGGATAGTGCCCCCCGTCATAACCAAGTCAGGCAATCCACTGTCCTCTTAAGGGGACGTGGAATGAACACTGCGTAACGGTGGAGCAAGGTTTTGGGAGCGCGGATTATAGCGAAAAATGCCGTAAGGTCAAGCAAAATGGCGAATTCAAGGTTGACCCGATAAGAAGGCGAGTGCATGTCCAGTATCACCTAACGGCAGGCATGGGGTCCGGCGATACTTTTTTACGGCTCACCGCCACACATGGCAATGTGTTTGCGCCCTTCGTCAGACTTGGCATCAAAAACCTGTTGCAACCAGAGCAGTGTCTGTTGCACAGATGCATCTGAAGCCGCAGCCAGTGCGGCGCTTCCGCCGCGCGCGTCTGGCGTAGCCGCCGCAACAGTGCTGTGCATATCCGCCTGCGCAACCAACTCGCGGCTCTTGCGGCCGGACAACATGACATGCAGTGTAACGCGTGCACGGCTGGTGTCGGGCGTATCAAACACCTGCTCAAAGGTTTCCAGGCCAAACTGCAAGGTGCAAGGGGCGCGTGCGGAAAAATTACCGGCAGCGAGGAAGTGATCCGGGCTGGCACTGTGCAGCCTGAGCGCGATGAACTCTGCGGGGGGCGCAATCCAGGCGCTTTCCGTATAGGCCGCAATTTGATTGCCTTGTCTGTAGGCAAGACGGTAGTTGATGCTGTCGCTGTTAATCCAGTGGGGCGCGGATACGGGCAGCAGCTGCAGCTTGACGGGCAAGACTGCCTTTATGGCTTGTGGAGCGGCGCCGAAATCATAGCGCGCCACGGCGTGTTTCCTGGGTGCGCCGCACCCGGAGAACAGCATGAGGATAGCAACGATGAACAAAAACCTCTTCATGGCTTGAATCCTGCTTCTCCGGGGCCAGCCTCTGCGCGGGGCTTGCCGAAAATCACGCTCTCCGGGTGCTGGTCCAGCGTGTTAAGCAGCCGGTTTATGTCTTGCGCGTCCTGATTCAGTTGCTGCGTGAGTTGAAGGATGCGCGGCAAGGTTTCGTCATTGACGGTTGTGCCAATGCGCGCAATCTCATCGAGTGAAGTGTCGATCTTGGCGAGTACCGGGCGAATCGCATCAACCGTTGCAGATGAAGATTTCAACAGGGTGGACAGGTCATTGCTGGCCTGTTCAAGGTTTTCCAGAATACGCACGATGCGTTGCCTGCCCTTGTTGTCGTCCAGCAAGGCATTCATGTTTCTGGTTAACTTGTGCGCATCACCGATGAGCTTGCCGGTGTCGCCAACAAATTTGTCTGCATTCCTGATCAGCTTGTCGGAATTGCCGGCCAGTGTATCGACATTCTCAATCAGCTTCTCCAGCCTGCCCATGATCTTTTTGCCGGAAGCAAGCAGATTTGCCATATCCGATCCTTGCAGAATAATCTTTCCATCCCCGAGCGGCGCCTTGTCCTGCCCGGAGTCATCCAGTTCAATATAGGCCAGGCCGGTCAACCCCTGCGATGCAAGGCGTCCGTATGTGCCGCGCGTCAAGCGCAGGCTGCTGTTGACCGAGAGAAGGAGGTTGATGGCAAGCTGGTCATTCGGGTCGAGTTCGATCTTCTCGACATTGCCCACATTCACACCGCGATAAAGCACGGCGGCACGGACATTCAGGCCGGACACCGGCTGGTGCGAGACTGCCCGGTAATGGGTTTGCCGGGTATGTACGTTACCCAGCCACCAGAAGGAAACAATCAAGCCCGCCCCGAGGAACAGGGCGAACAGGCCAACAATAATTGTGTAGGCTCGGCTTTCCATTTAATTCATCCGTTCCAGGCGGTTACTGATGCCCTTGAAAAAATTTTGCACAAAAGGATGGTCGCTGGCTGCCAGTTCATGCAGGCCGCAGGCAGCAATGATGCGCTGGTCGGCCAGCACGGCGACCCGGTCAGCCAGGGATATCAGCGTATCAAGATCATGTGTCACGAAGATTACCGTTAAATCAAGCTGGCGGCGCAGGTTATTGATGAGCCGGACGAACTTTTCACTGCGGTCAGGATCGAGTCCGGCGGTAGGCTCATCCAGCACCAGCAACTCGGGTTCCAGCGCCAGCGCGCGCGCCAGCGCGGCACGCTTCACCATGCCGCCGGAAAGTTGTGCGGGCAGCAGCCATGCGTGCTCCGGCTCGAGTTCCACAAGCGCCAGCTTGTGCATGACCAACAAATGAATGGTGTTCTCATCGAACTGGTGCAATTCGCGCAGCGGAAAGGCAATATTCTCGAACACGTTAAGCGCCGAAAACAGGGCGCCATGCTGGAACAACATGCCAAACCGGTTTCGCGCCAGGCGCTGCTCGTCGCGATCAAGTTTGGCGAGGCTCATCCCGAATAGCCGCACTTCGCCTTGTGTCGGCTGGGTCAGCCCGACGATGTGCCGCAGCAGGGTGGTCTTGCCGCTGCCTGAACCGCCCACAAGCGCCAGCACTTCACCCGGCCATACTTCCAGATTGATGTTGCGGTGAATGACAGCAGGACCGTATTGGGTCCACACGCCTTGAACCTGGCAGACAGGTGTTTGCACAGGGGTATTCATAGCCCGATGCTCCGCGTGGCGACAGCAAAAATCGCATCCACCAGGATGACGGTCGTGATGGCGCTGACCACCGAGGAGGTGGTGCTGGTGGACAGGCTTTCCGTATTCGGCTTGATGCGCAGGCCGAAATGGCAGGCAATCAGTGTAACCAGAAGGCCGAATGTCAGTCCTTTGACAAGGGCAAGCGTAAGGGTGACCGGCTTGACGACGCGCGGCAGATAATCAATAAAAAATTCCATGTTGATGCCAAGCTCGATGTTGGCCGCCAGCATTCCACCGGCAATCGCCCATGCCGATGTCCAGAAGGCCAGCAAGGGAGCGACAAAGACCAATCCAATAATCTTGGGCAATACCAGGCGCAGGACGCGCGAGATGCCCATGGTGGTCAGTGCGTCAATTTCCTCCGTGACGCGCATCACACCGATTTGCGCGGTCATGGCTGAACCGGAACGCCCCGCGACAATGATTGCCATGAGGATGGGGCCCAATTCGCGGATGCCCGCCAGGCCGAGAATGTTGATGATGAAAATATCCGCGCCGAATTTCCTGAGCTGGAGCGCCATCAAGTAACTCATGGCAATCCCGATCATGAAACTGACCAGCGCCGTGACCGGCAGTGCCGTTACACCCCCCTTGTATACATTGGCCGAGATTTCTTTCCAGGGAATACGCCGCGGATTGCGCAGGACATACAGCAATTCCAGCACCAATGCTCCCAAAAGATAGGTGAATTCCACGAGGTGTTCAATGAAACCAAGACATCCGTCATACATGCGCTGGACAGCCACAACAACCACGTTGCCGTCGCTTGCAGAGACGGAGTGGTAGGCCGGCAGGGCAGCCAGCATCTCGAATAATGCGGCATGCTCAGGACGTAACGAGACGCGCTTATCTACAGCATGCCCCCATCCGGTCCACAGGATAGCCGCGCCGGCACTGTCAAGCTGCTCAACGCCCGTGATGTCCCAGTGTGTAAACGGATTGGAGAAAAACGGGGCAATCTGGCTGCGCAAGTCGGTGAAGTTGTTGTCAACGCCGCGCAGCGACCAGCGTCCGGTCAGGAATATACTCTTGCTGCCGTCGGCGTTGTCCTGAACGTGAAAGTCAGCATCCGCCATGATCGTAAAGTCTTATTTCCGTACCAGACGATTCCGAAGCATGATGTAGCGGCAGAATGAATGCAGCCCGCTACAAGGCCGGATTACCCGGGGTTTTCTTGCGCATATCCAACAGCCACAGCACATAGCCGGACAAGGCGTAGCCCAGAAACAACAGGAACAGCACACCGGCCGGGTAGCTCGAAATCAGGATAAAAAACAGTGCCAGCAGAAAGATGACGATAAACGGTACGCTCTTGCGCATGTTGAAATCCTTGAAACTGTAGAAGCGCAGGTTGCTCACCATGCTCAGGCCGGCAAACACGGTGAGGGCGGCGGCATACCAGCGCAACTCATGACCGCTGAAGTGATTGTCCAGCATCACCCAGACGAAACCCGCAATCAGCGCGGCGGCAGCCGGGCTGGGCAAGCCCTGGAAAAATCGCTTGTCTATCACCTCGATATTGGTATTGAAACGCGCCAGCCGCAACGCCGTACCTACACAATAAATGAAGGCAGCGAACCAGCCCCATTTCCCCAGGTCTCTGAACGCCCATTCATACATCAGCAAAGAGGGCGCCACACCGAATGACACCATGTCGGACAGGCTGTCATATTCCGCGCCGAATTCGCTTTGCGTATGGGTAAGGCGCGCCACGCGCCCATCCAGCCCATCCAGCACCATGGCAATGAAAATCGCCACGGCGGCGTATTCAAACCGGCTGTTCATCGCCTGCACAATGGCATAAAAACCGGAGAACAGCGCTGCCGTAGTGAACAGGTTGGGCAGTAAATAGATACCGCGCCTGCGCAGGTTCAACGGATTGCGATTATTCAGTTCAGGCATGGATGGGAATTCCCGGTTCTCGGCCCTCAGTTATCAGCCAGCACCGCCAGTATCGTGCTGGTAGCGGATACTTTATCACCAATGGACACTCTTACGGTAGCAGAGAGCGGCAGGTACACATCCACGCGCGACCCGAAGCGGATGAAACCGTAGCGCTGACCTCGCGCCAGAACATCGCCCGCCTTCACGTAGCACAGGATGCGCCGCGCGATCAGCCCGGCCACCTGCACGAAAGCCACCGTCTGACCGTCGTTGGTTTGCAGTACGACGGCATTGCGCTCGTTATCCGTAGAGGCCTTGTCCAGATCGGCGTTAACGAACTTGCCGGGAAAATATTGCACCTTCTGTATCGTGCCATCCACCGGACTGCGGTTGGAATGCACGTTGAACACATTCATGAACACGCTGACCAGAATCGCCTCACGTTGCCCGTAAGGGTCTTGCGCGCGTTCGACCTTGATGACCCGTCCGTCGGCAGGCGACAGCACCGCGCCTTTATCCTGAGGAATATCGCGCGCCGGATCGCGGAAGAATTGCAGCACGAACAACGCCACTATCCACGCCAGGAACGACAGCATGCCGGGTACAAAAGTGGATGCCAATATGGCAACGATTACGGCAATGGCCAGAAACGGCCAGCCCTCGCGGGCGATGATGGGATGAGGGTAGTTATTCATTTGGGGAAGGGATAAGGGAGAAAGGGGAAGGGTAGGGTTGCGCTGCTTTTACCCTTCTCTCTTCCCCATTTCCCCTTCTCGCTTTAGTTTTTCGATTGGTCAACCAGCTTGTTCTTGCCGATCCACGGCATCATGGCGCGCAGCTTTCCGCCCACGACTTCGATCGGATGCTCGGCATTCAAACGGCGACGTGCGGTCATTTCCGGATAATTGGTGCGGCCTTCCAGGATGAATTGTTTGGCGTAGGAACCGTTCTGGATATTCTTCAGGCATTCCTTCATCGCGGCGCGGGCTTCGCCTGCAATCACGCGCTGGCCGGTGACATACTCACCATATTCCGCGTTGTTGGAAATGGAGTAGTTCATGTTGGCGATGCCGCCTTCGTACATCAGGTCCACGATCAGCTTGAGCTCATGCAGGCACTCGAAGTAAGCCATCTCCGGCGCATAGCCCGCCTCGGTCAGCGTCTCGAAACCGGCCTTCACCAGCTCCACCGCACCGCCGCACAGCACGGCCTGCTCGCCGAACAGGTCGGTCTCGGTTTCTTCACGGAAGTTGGTTTCGATCACGCCACCCTTGGTGCCGCCGTTCGCCGCCGCATACGACAGCGCGATGTCCTTGGCTTTGCCGGTCTTGTCCTGATACACCGCAATCAGGGTTGGCACGCCGCCGCCTTTCAGGTATTCGGAGCGCACGGTATGGCCGGGGCCTTTCGGCGCGATCATGATCACGTCCACGTCGGCGGGCGGCACGATCTGGTTGTAGTGGATATTAAAGCCGTGGGCAAATGCCAGCGCAGCGCCAGACTTCAGGTTCTTTGCCACATCGGCGTGATACACCTGCGGCATGGTTTCATCCGGCAGCAGGATCATCACCAAATCCGCCCCCTTCACCGCAGCGGCGATCTCGGCGACCTTGTGGCCGGCAGCTACCGCCTTGGCCCAGGAATCACCGCCCTTGCGTAGCGCGACGGTCACGTTGACGCCGGACTCTTTCAGGTTCTGGGCATGGGCATGACCCTGTGAACCGTAACCCACGATGGTTACTTGCTTGCCCTTGATCAGGGACAGGTCTGCATCTTTGTCGTAATAAACTTTCATGTTGGCCTCGTCATAAAAAATCTAGTCGTTAGTCGCTAGACGCTAGTTGGATTGTCCGCGTTGCGGGACTTAACTACCAACTAACGTCTAACGACCGCTTTTAAAGTTTCAAAATCCTGTCGCCCTGCCCGATGCCGGATGCGCCGGTGCGCACGGTTTCCAGGATCAGGCTGCGATCTATGGCTTGCAGGAAGCTGTCCAGCCTGGAACCGGCGCCGGTCAGTTCGATGATATAAGTCTTGTCGGATACATCAATGATGCGACCATGAAAAATTTCTGCCATGCGCACCAACTCCTCGCGCATCTCACCCACCGCCTGCACTTTCACCAGCATCAGCTCGCACTCGAGATGTTCGCCTTCGCTCAGGTCCATCACCGCAACGACTTCGATCAGCTTGTTGAGCTGCTTGTTGATCTGCTCGATCACATCGTCCGAACCGCTGGTCACGATGGTCATGCGCGACAGGGTGGCATCTTCGGTGGGCGCCACGGTAAGCGATTCGATGTTGTAGCCGCGCGCCGAAAACAGTCCGGCAACACGCGACAAGGCGCCCGCTTCGTTTTCCATCAGCAGGGAGATGATGTGCCGCATTATAACTCCTCCGCCAGGATCACTTCCGACAAGCCCTTGCCGCCAGGCACCATGGGAAATACATTTTCCGTCTGGTCGGTCCTGAAGTCCATGAACACCAGGTCATCCTTGCGCGCGAACGCTTCCCTTAGCGCCGGTTCGACATCCGCCGGCTTGTCGATACGCATACCGACATGGCCGTAGGCTTCCGCCAGTTTCATGAAATCGGGCAGCGCTTCCATGTAGGACTCGGAATAGCGGTTGCCGTGGAAGAATTCCTGCCACTGGCGCACCATGCCCAGGTAACGGTTGTTCAGCAGCACGATCTTGAGCGGCAACCGGAACTGCTTGCAGGTGGACAGTTCCTGGATGTTCATCTGGATGCTGCCCTCGCCTGTCACACAGGCAACGGTCGCACCGGGATTGGCAATCTGTACGCCCATCGCGGCAGGCAAGCCGAAGCCCATGGTGCCCAGGCCGCCGGAATTGATCCAGCGGCGCGGCTTGTCGAACTTGTAATACTGCGCCGTCCACATCTGATGCTGCCCGACGTCGGAGGTAACGAAGGCATCGCCGCGGGTAACTTCATACAGCTTTTCCAGCACGAATTGCGGCTTGATGATTTCATCCGAATTCCTGTAGCCCATGCAACGTTTGCCGCGCCATTCCTCGATCTGCGCCCACCATGCCGCCAGCGCCTGCGGCTCGGGCTTCTGCTTGCTGCTGTGCAGCACCGCCAGCAGATCGCCCAGCACATACGCCACATCGCCGACGATGGGTACGTCCACCTTCACCCGTTTGGAAATGGAGGAAGGATCGATGTCGATGTGGATGATCTTGCGTTTTTCCTGATTGAAATGCTTCACATTGCCGATCACGCGGTCGTCGAAGCGCGCGCCGACTGCCAGCAGCACATCGCAGTTCTGCATCGCCAGGTTGGCTTCCAGTGTGCCGTGCATACCCAGCATACCGAGTGACTGCTTGTCCGTCGCCGGATAACCGCCCAACCCCATCAGCGTATTGGTGACGGGAAAACCCAGCAGGCGCACCAGTTCGGTCAACTGCCTGGAAGCATCGGACAGGATCACACCGCCGCCCGCATAAATCATCGGGCGCTTGGCTTCCAGCAACAACTGCACGGCGTGCTTGATCTGCCCCACCTCGCCATGCTGCGACGGGTGGTAGGAGCGCACGCTCACCGAGGACGGGTAGTTGAATGGAGCCTTCTGGTTCGACACGTCTTTGGGAATGTCCACCAGCACCGGTCCGGGGCGTCCGCTCCTGGCCAGATAAAACGCCTTCTTGATGGTGCCGGCGATTTCGCTGGCATCCTTGACCAGGAAATTGTGCTTCACGCAAGGCCGTGTAATGCCGACCGCATCCACTTCCTGGAAAGCGTCCTCGCCGATGGCAAACGTCGGCACCTGGCCGCTGATAATCACCATCGGGATGGAATCGAGATAGGCAGTGGCGATACCGGTAACCGCATTGGTCACGCCGGGGCCGGAAGTCACCAGCGCGACCCCCACCTTGTCGGTGGAGCGTGCATAACCGTCGGCGGCATGCACCGCAGCCTGCTCATGGCGCACCAGGATGTGCTTGACCTTACCCTGATTGAACAGCGCATCATAAATGAACAGCACGGCACCGCCGGGATAGCCGAACACGTACTCGACCCCCTCCTCCTGCAAACACCTGATGGCTATTTCTGCGCCCGTCAATTCCATGTTCAGACTACCTTAAAGCGAATAATATGAAGAACCGCACAAGATAAAGGTTAGATGCATTTTGGTCAACCCCTTAAGCCAGTTAAGCTGATACGAATTGCCTGACCACCCTAACATATGCAGTAATTTGTTAGTATTCGCCACTCATCAATTCAAACAGAGTAATTCACCCTGTCCAGCCACGACGAACTTTCCAGATTTCTCGCCGAGACCGAGCGCCGCGCCTACAAACAGGCGCTGTTCGCTGTGCGGGACGAACACATGGCGCTGGATATCGTACAGGATGCCATGCTCAAGCTCGCCGACAAATACGCCGAAAAACCGACGGAAGAATTGCCGATGCTGTTCCAGCGCATCCTGCAGAACACCATCCGCGACTATTACCGCAGGCAAAAGGTGCGCTCGACATGGACCACCATAATGTCTTCCCTGGCGCCACAACACGAGGAAGATGATTACGACCCTCTGGATACCCTCCAGGACAAGGATAATAATAGCCAGGCGCTGGCTCCTGACGCATCTTTGGAACAATCACAACTGCTTGCCCTGATTGAAGAAGCCTTGATGAATTTGCCCGCACGTCAACGCGAAGCCTTCCTGCTGCGTTACTGGGAAAATATGGACACTACTGAAACTGCGGCGGCCATGGGTTGTTCCGAAGGCAGTGTCAAAACCCACTGTTCACGCGCCACCCATGCACTCGCAGCCGCTTTAAAGGAAAAAGGAGTCAACTTGCCATGAACCAGAGACTTCACCCAGAAAAAATCAAGCAACTGCTCAACCGTTCGCTTACCAAGCTTGACCAGCCTGTGCTGGCGCGGTTACGCGGCGCACGTGAACAGGCTTTGGCGCGCTATGACGCACGCAGCACCGCACCGGCATTTGCCTGGGCAGGCCACTGGCATGCTGCCGACTCGCACCGCAAATCCCACTACCTGGCTGCCGCCGTGCTGCTTGCCGCTCTCCTGTTCGGTGGCGTCACCTACTGGCACCATGAGCATGATGTCAGCGATGTGGATATTGCAATCCTGACCGATGACCTTCCCATTGAAGTATATGTCGATTACAAACACGAATGATGAGGTCTGTTTTTTCGGGTTTGGCGATTTGCATCATCCTGCTGCTACAGGCAAACCAGGCTGTAGCAGCGCCCTATACATCATGGACTCAGCTTACCCCCATGCAACAGGAGGCCTTGCGCCCCCTGTCCTCGCAATGGGACTCGCTAACCCCCAAGCTGCAAAAGAATTTGTTGCATGCCGCCAAACGCTATCCGAAACTCTCACCTGAACAGAAACAGCGGTTCCAGAACAGGCTTGAAAAATGGAGCAAGTTAACTCCGGAGCAGCGCAAGCGGGCCAGGGAAAAATTCCAGGCATTCAGCAAAGTGCCTCCGGAAAGCCGTGAACAAATCAAACAGATGGTACGCCAGCAAGAAACGGTCGTGGCAGAACCACCGGCAAGCGAGGAACCGCCCAGCGAGCCAGAGGCTAATCCAGAATAGACTGGTGCCATACATGAACACCCATTCCTTCCTGGCATTCAATCAACGGCGCTGAGGACTATTCGGATAGTGCCGACTTGGCATTTCCCTGCCGGGGGCGTCCGCCCTTGACTTGAACCACCTGCGACAGCACCTGTTTCAACTTCGGCACACTGAGACTGCCTAGCGCATGCAGGCCGGCGCGCAATAGTTCCTTTTTCTTCACAGGCACACCCGCTTTCAGGCAAAGCTGTTTAAGTTCAACAAACTTCTCATACTCGGCCTGCGGCATGCCGAACCCACGGATCACATTAACTTTGCCTGCGGCTTTCTTTTTATTCTCGTCTTTTTCCCCAACTGTGGGCGCAATAGCAGCCTTGGTTGGAACCGGCTTTTTCCTGACTGTGGCTTGCTTCGCGGATGTGGCGCTACGCTTTTTTTCACCAGTATTCTCGGCCATGCTGAACCCCTTATTAAAGTTAAATTACCTCCGGCAAAGCCGGGGGTTTACCTCACTGAATTAAGATACATTCGACCTGCGCCATGCTAACAGTTTGTCAGATAACTGAATAATAAAAAAGGCATCCTTTCAAACTTGTATTGAAAGGATGCCTCATCATATAGATTCCCGGAATCATTCCATAATCACTTTACCGCCCTGATCCTTGATTTGAGCCTTCCACGCGGCACGCACCAACTGCTGCACTCTTTCCGGCATCGGAACGTAGTCCAGGTCGGAAGCCATCTTGGCGCCACTCTTGTAGGCCCAGTCGAAAAACTTCAGTACGGCCAGCGCGGTTTCCGGCTTGTCCTGCACCTTGTGCATCAGGATAAAGGTTGCACCGGTGATAGGCCAGCTTTCCTTGCCCGGCTCGTCGGTCAGCAGCTCGTAAAAGCCTGGCGCCTTGTCCCAATGGGCGCTGGCGGCGGCAGCCTTGAATGAACTGTCGTCCGGCTTGACGAATTCACCCCCGCGATTTTTCAGTTGCACATAGGTCATCTTGTTCTGCAAGGCGTAGGCGTATTCCACATAGCCGATGGAATTCTTGATACGCTGCACATAAGAGGCCACGCCTTCATTACCCTTGCCACCCGTACCCACTTTCCATGATACGGCGGTGCCTTCACCCACCGCAGATTTCCATTCCGGGCTAACCTTGGAAAGATAGTTGGTGAAGATGAAGCTGGTGCCGGAACCATCGGAACGATGCACGACGGTGATGAGTTCATCCGGGAACTTGGCATCCTTGTTGAGTTCGGCGATTGCCGGATCATTCCACCTGATGATTTTGCCCAGGAAAATATCTGCCAAGACCTTGCTGTCCAGTTTCAGCTTCCCGGCCTCCACACCATTGATGTTGACCACGGGCACGACACCCCCCATCACTGCCGGGAATTGCATCAGGCCATTCTTTTCCAGGTCTTCAGGTTTCATCGGCATGTCGGAAGCGCCAAAGTCAACGGTCTTGGCGGTGATTTGCTTGATGCCGCCACCGGAACCGATGGATTGATAGTTCAACCCTATGCCGGTCTGGGTCTTGTAGGCATCCGCCCATTTGGCATAAATCGGGTAGGGGAAAGTCGCGCCCGCGCCGGTAATATCAACCGCCTTTGAAACAGCGGGTAATAAGACACCCAGAGTCATTGCCATCGCTGCCAGTAGTCTTTGCCGAACTTGCATTTTGCTCTCCATATAAGAATTTATTCAATCAAACATTCACATCAATTGCAGCATAGATGCTAGATGAGTTGTGTTGCAGGAGAGTGAAGAAAATGTGTCAGGAATATTTCAAGCCGGCAAACATTAAAATGTCCAGGCTTGTTCTTATTGACCGTGTCGAGCAGCACACCAACTTTCGAATCACGTAAGGGATAAGCCGGGAGTGATGCTGCCTGCATTCTGTTACGGTTTTGTGAAGCGCCAAGCCAATCTTTTTGCGCCTGTTAATACTATTGTCATAAACATCAATTAGCATTCCTGAAACTGGTTTGCCGTACTCGATTCGGATGACCCAACTCTGTCAGCATCAACCACAAAAAATGGAGTAGCCCATGTTCGCAATTTCTCCGGTTGAAGTATATCGCCCAAATACAATGCCATTATCCACACCCGGCTTTACTCACGCCGATGCACAAGAGGACAGCATGACCCCGCTCCATGAAATCCTGCAACAACGCAAGCTGACGGCCCTGTTTCAACCCATGCTTAACCTGGAAAGCGGGGAGATCGTCGGGTTCGAAGGCTTGATTCGCGGCCCGGCCAACAGCCCACTGCATTCTCCAATTAACTTGTTCGGGGCGGCGCAACGGCATGGCCTGTCACTCGAAACCGAGATGCTGAGCCGCCAGATTGTGCTGGAAACGTTCGCGCAACTGGATTTGCCCGGCTGCCTGTTTCTCAACGTCAGCCCGGAAACCCTGACGCATCCGCAATTCAGAAATGGCCGGACTCTGGATTTCATGACAAGACTGGGCATTGCCCCGGATCGGGTCATTATCGAAATCACGGAAAATCAACCGACCTATGATTTCAATGCCATGCGCAGTGCCTTGCTGCACTACCGGTCAATGGGCTTCCAGATTGCCCTGGACGATCTTGGAGAAGGGTTTTCCAGCTTGCGCCTGTGGTCCGAGTTACGTCCGGGCTTCGTCAAGATCGACATGCATTTTGTGCAAGGAGTGGACACCGACCCCATCAAGCTGCAATTCCTGAAATCCATCCAGTGTATCGCCGAAAGCTGCGGCACCAAGGTGATTGCCGAGGGTGTGGAAACGGAAGGCGAACTGATGGTCGTCAAGGATATCGGCATCGCATTGGGGCAGGGCTATTTCATCGCCCGCCCCAGCCCGGCCCCGCCACTCGTTGCCTCGGCAGAAACAGCACGGATAATTAACGCCTCCCAGATTGCCGTATTCCCCAAGGCGGAATTTGCCGGCCGGGCGCATGTTACTGCGCAAAAGCTGATGGCCTATATCGAACCGGCACGCCCTGAAACAGAAAATGAGCGCATCTTCGAGCGTTTTTCCGAAAACCCCGCATTACGTGTGATCCCGATTATTCAGGACGGAACACCTGTCGGGCTGATCAACCGGTATAACTTTATCGATCGCTTCGCCAAACCATATCAGCGTGAGCTTTTTGGTAAAAAATCATGTGTTACGGCCATGCAAGGTGAGCCGCTGCTGGTGAGCAAAGATATGCCCATCGAAGAGCTCAGCCACTTTATTGCCGATGCGGATGGGCGTCATTTTTCCGATGGCTTTATCATTACCGACCAGGGGCGATATATCGGATTGGCTTCCGGCCAGGATTTATTGCGTGAATTGACGAAGATGCAGATTGAAGCCGCACGTTACGCCAATCCGCTCACCCTGCTTCCCGGCAATGTTCCCATCAATGAACATATAGAGCGTTTGCTGAACGCTGCCACTCCTTTCGTTATTTGCTATTGCGACCTGGATAATTTCAAGCCATTCAACGATGCTTACAGCTATCGCAAGGGCGACGAAATGATCCAGCTTGCCGGCCGGATACTGGGCGTGGCATGCAACCCCAAGCTGGATTTTATCGGCCATATCGGCGGCGATGATTTTATTCTGCTGATGCAAAGCCACGACTGGGAAAAGCGGTGCCATGATGCGCTACAGTCCTTTGCCAAGTTATCCTCATCACTCGTCAGCGAGCCGCATCGGTCTGCAGGTGGTTTTGAGAGCGAAGACCGCAACGGAAAAGTTGTATTCCACCCGCTTACCACCCTCTCGATAGGTGCGGTACATATCGAACCGGGCAAGTTCATATCTCACCATGAAGTTTCGGCTGCCGCCACGGAGGCGAAAAAAATGGCCAAACGCACTCCGGGCAGCAGCCTGTTTATCGAACAGCGCTGCTCTCCGGTACCGTCCTGAACGTACGCTGCTGCAACATCTCACGAATTATTCATTTCCCTGTAATGCTATCGCAACATCGTAGCGCTACTCTTCCTCCGTACAATCATGGGAGATGACAATGTCAAATATGGTCCAGCAAGACCGGCAGCCGCACAACCCGAGCCTGGCCAGAATTGGCGCAGGACTTGAAGATGCACAACGCCAGAGAATCCAGGTGATCACCGAAAAAATGGGTGCACGCCTGAATAGCGCCCATGTAGAAATTGAACGCGACATTTTTAACCGTTTTTGCGAGCGCTTGCTGCCAGTCACGTTTCGTGACTGGATGTGCAAACCTTAATGAATAAAACCAGAGCAGCAAATATTTTGATAGCAGAAGATGAGCCAACGGTACGGGAGTTGCTGGCATTCAATATGAAACTGTGTGGCCACCGGGTAAGCCAGGCTTATGATGCAGCCAGCGCCCTGGCGCACATTAACCGCCTGCTACCCCTGACGCCGGATTTATTGATGTTTCCATAATTGGTGACAGTTTTTTCCCCCATCCCCACCCTTCCCCCGGAGGGACTGCGGAAGGGTCGCTGCGCAGCAGCGGGGCGCCCACCGGCGTGCCCCTTGCGGGTGGAAGGGCTTGGCTTCCCTCTCCCTCCGGGGGATAACCAGCGACTTGGCGAGCGTTGTGTGCTCGC
>JAQTOM010000028.1 GCA_028713345.1 Gallionellaceae bacterium
CGCTTTCGCGTGAGGCCCGCAGGTTGGGTGGAGCGCAGCGATACCCATCACCTGATGCAGTGACTAGGGTTCTTTGTTGGGTATCGCTGCGCCCCACCCAACCTGCACAGCTGCGCATCGGGTCACGTAGTACAAGATCTTTTTCAAACTTCCCCTGCCCCGAAACCGTATCCATCTCACGCACCAACTCTCGTGTCTTTTGCCACGCTTCTATCTCCTCAAAACTCTGTAGCGTTGCCATTTAACCCAGATTGTCCATTAGAGCCAACCCTCTTGTAGGAGCGCAATTTACCTCGAAGAGGTTCTTGCCCCCTGTGGGGGTTGCGCGATGGCTCTCGATGAATCGCTCGATAAATCGAGCTCCTACAGCCTAATGGATTATCCGGGTTTAAACCTCATGTTAATTTCGAGTTCCGAGTTTCGAGTTAGACCCAAAACCCCGAACGCTGAACTCCGAACCCGAAACCCATCACGGCACATTGCTGACGTGCGCGGCATTATAGAGCGTGACCGTCTCACCCTGCTCGGTGATGCCCAGCCGCATGGTCACCAGCCCGGAACGCTGCGCCACCACATTGGCATCATAAACAAAGCTGCAAGCGCTCACGTTGGTCGCCAGCAGGGCGCCACCATTAACCGACGTCAGTGTGGCAAGCGTGGTTGGTTGTGGATCCGTGATGGCATAGCCCCAGTAGCGCGTCAACGTGCCGCCCGTCCCATCCGCCACCGGCGCGCATGCGTAAGTCACCGGCGTGGTAATGACCTGAAAACGATGCCCGGGCGAATCAAACGGGAAGAGCTTACCGGGCGCAGCGATGTTAATTATATTTCCCGCTGCTGTTACGGCGGTGGTTGTGCGGCTGGTGTTGTCGTAGGCGCTCGCCCCGGCAATGCCCAGGTTATACACCACAACAGACTCCCCGCCGACGAACGCTGGCGGCATCGCCCCCAACACTTCGAAGCATGTGTCGGCAGCGGTGAAGTTCAGCACATCGGCAGCCAAACTGCCGCAACCCGCAGATGCGCCGGATGGTGCAGCATCGGCGCGATAACGCCCGCCCCCAGTAGTCGGTAAGAATTCCAGGTAGCAAGTAGCAGTACCATTGCAGGTGCCGGTAACCCGCACGCTGTTCGGCAGCGCCAGCCGCAAATCGCGCGTGATGCGGCGCAAGGCGGTGTCGGCGACGTCGGTCATCTCGGCACGGCGCGCGCTGTCCACATAGCCCTGCATCGGCGCGCGAATGAACATGGCCACCATGCCGCCGAGTATGCCGGTGATCACCATCACCACGATCATCTCGACCAGGGTGAAGCCGCGTTGAGGTGAAAGGTGTCCCCGCAAGGGGGAGGCCGAATGGTTCCCAACGGCTACACCAAAGGTAGGCAATCCACTATTCGCCAAGGCAAATGTGGAATTGACACCGCCGTTACCCGTTCGCACAAAGGTGAAAGGTGAAACAACCACCCTCTCCCCATCCCTCTCCCGCAAGCGGGAGAGGGTGCCGAAGGCGGGTGAGGGCAAAGGGTTACGCATCATGGCAAATCATTCGGCGCATAGCGGGTGCGATAGCCGTCCAGCACCACTTGAGAATTATCCGGCGCGGTGACGGTAACGGTAATCTGCAACGCAGCGCCATTATCTGCCGCGCCGACAAAGGCCGTTCCGGCACGGCTCATCGTCACGCTGGCGTTGTATCCGGTATAGACATTGCTGGCAAGATCGGTGATGTTATTCATCGTGTAGCCGCCATAATCCGCCACATTATCGAATGGATTGTTGAGATCGCCGCGAACCTCGCCGGCGGGTATCGGCCCGACCGTCACATCCTGCGACCAAGTAGCACAACCTCCCGCCCCTAGGGTAGCATTGACTGCGGAAGCAGCGTTCGCGTCATTCGGGTCGCAAAAGGTGAACGGCATCAACTCCACTTCTTCCAGCAGCGACTCGGCAATCGCCAGCGCCTGCTTGCGTACGAGCGTGTCGGCGCTGTGGCCGGTGACCTGGTTCATCACTAACAATATACCCGCCAGCGCAATGCTGATGATGACGATGAACACGATCAGCTCGACCAGGCTGATGCCTGACTGACAGGATCGAGGATTCGGGATCGAGGATCGAGAAAGGTAGTGTGCGGCGCTCCTCACTCCTCGCTCCTCGCTCTTTAATCCTGCATTGCTAATGCACATAGCCCGTTTCCGCCTCAATCAGGATCGGGGTGGCGTAGCCGCTTACCGTGATGCTCTGTGCCGCGCTCGGCCTGCCCAGCGCATCAAAACTGAACGCCGCCGGGGTGGCAGTAAACGATGCATTGCTGCTGGAAACCGAGTATGGAGCTGTCCCGGTCGGGCCGGTGAGATTTGCACCAGGACAGGTTGCGGCTGTGTGAATTGTACTTGGCGCAGTTGCGTCGTAGGTCAGCGTGACACTGTTTGATGTAAACGCCACACACACAAACCGGCGCTGCGCAATCGCCGCCTTTTGCGCATAGCGCAAGGTGGAGATCACCTGGTCGTAGAAGCCGCGGCTGTCGAAGACATTGCGGTCAAAAAAACGCGGGGCGGCAACCGCGGCGAGGATGCCGAGGATGACCATGACGGTAATCAGCTCGGTCAGCGTGAAGCCGCGCTGTAGGCTGCGGGTTTGGCGTTCTGGGTTTTTGATTAAACCCGAAACCAGTTCCCGTTTTTTTGCTTCGATTTGAATCGGAGTTAAACGCATGGTGTTTTATCCCGGCACATCCCCGTACACTTTATCATTGATGACCTCGTGACGAATGCCGCTTTTTAACTCACCTTCCAGATAAGCGTTGGCACTCAAACTTGGCAGGCGTGCTTGTCGCATGGTTTCCCCTCTCGAACAGCGCCATACAAATCCCAAACAGGTTGGCAGTATAACCAGTCAGGCGGCGCCCACAAACCGGAAATGCGGGCGAAAAAACAGGGGAGACGAATCTCCCCTGTTAGCGTTACGGTAGTAGGTCGAAACCGCGTTGCGTTCCGCCCTACGCGTGCTGCACAGCCTTACTTACAATTGGTGGATGCTGTACCAGCCAATTCAGCTTTGGCGGCAGTAGAAGCTGTAGCAATGGTATACACTACGTTGCAACCAGTCGCAGTATTAGGTGTAGTAGTAATATTTCCCGCTGCCACCCCAAGAGGAGCTACGGTTAGTGGCGATGTAGTACCACTAATTTGAAACCCGGCAGAAGTGATGTTGGCTGCAAGTACAATACCATTCGCACTAGCATCAGGATAGCCGTATGCCAAGTTAATATTCTGACCTTCCATGACTGCGGAGCCGGTAGCACCCAGTTGATTATTTATCAAAGCATAGGCATGCGCCAGAGATGCCGCAGACTGCATTGAGCCTTGCGTGCCTTTAGCAGTGGACCAACGTGCATCATTTTGTATGTCGACAAACTTCGGCAATGCCACTGCCGCCAGAATGCCCAGAATCACGATCACCACGATCAGTTCGATCAGGGTAAAACCTTGTTGTTGTTTCATTTAAGTCTCCTTGGTTGGTTTGAGGCCTGTGCTGAGCCTCGCCGAAGGGCCGCAGCCCTCATAAAGCAACATACACCCATACGCACATACGCAAAATATCCAGTGATGTTGGCCAAACTGGAAGCCATCGGCGCACCGATGGTTTCCAACTGGCAGCCTCATTCTAACCAAACAGCAAGATTTTGCAAGTCTTTCAGCGGTATTCTTTCCTGCGGGCCTTGCTGGGCATCGAACCTATAGGTTCGGCACACTTTATCCATGAATCCGTTCGCATTGAGCCTGTCGAAATGTGTACGGATTCATGTGCTTCGACATGCTCAGCACGAACGGTGGTTTAGTTTAATCCGTGCCGGATCAATAGCGGTCATGGCGGCATCGCCACCTCGAAATAATGAAACTTGCACACACCATAACCGCTCCCCCTGATGGAACTACTGATGGGTTATCGCTGCGCGAGTTTCACATCAACTCATCCAGATTCCCATCCCCACCAGGGCATACAGGCTGCCGAACAGCAGCAGCATGCCCGCCAGCCGGACGTTATGCAACACATATTCATCCACGCCGGAGCGTTGAATTTCCAGCGGCTTGAGCGCGTGGCGCAGGGAAAGCACCCGGTTGGCGCCCTGCTCGAACCCGCGCAACAGGCTGGGCCGGATCAGCAGGAACAGGCTGATGATCAGGGCAAACGCCGCACCCAGCACACAGCTCAACACTAACGCATCCAGCAGGCTCGCGATCAGCGCGGGCGGGATGGGGAATTTCCTGGACAGGCCGGCAAGGATGCTGGGCTTATCAAGTATCGCCGTAAAAAAATAAAGGGTGTAAACCGCTCCTGCCAGGATCAATATCCCGCTCGTGCGGTGATGGCGGTAGAACCAGTGATCCAGCTTGACCGTTCGCTCCAGCGGGCGCTCAAACTGGCGCGTGGACATCCAGCGGCTGGCATGTTTGTTCACGCGCGACAGCCAGTCTGGACGCATGATCAGCGCCATGCCGGCAAACAACCCGGCAACACTGCCCAGCATCAGGAACAGCAACAGGCTACGTAACAACAGCGTATCGGTGATAGACATGACGTACTCCTTCAAAAGACTACTGATGGCCCAGCACTCAGCCCTGTTTTATGTTTATTGAGTTTTCCAAAATACATGACAGTGTTGTCTCAAATGGAAAACCTCCCCCATCCCCACCCTTCCCCCGGAGGGAGAAAGAAACTGTCACCAATTATGGAAACATCATTAATCGAACCAGCGATAGGGTTCGGTCGGCTCGAACAGTGTGCCGACCAATTCCCTGGAATTTTTGCCGGATGCCTCCAGAACAGAATCGTACATGATGTTGACCCGGTAACGTATCCATTTTTTCCCGTCCTTGCCCGGAACGAAGTGTTCGGTGCGTTCGGGAACGTAAATCAACTCGCGCGATTTCAGGTCGAACATCCAGTTGCCGGGTGCGACCGAGCGCGGCGTCGGGCCGTAAAATTCACCCGAGTAATTGCGCGGCCGTTTGGCCAGCCAGCTCATCGGATTGCCGGTAGCCAGCGCAGTGATTTCCGCTTCCGTGCCGCGTATCAGCAAACGCCCGTGTTGCATGGTCAGCGCGGTTTGTATCGCGCCTGCCACCGCAACCATCGCCGCTTTTTCCGCCTGCTCCTGGTAGAACCACACACGATCAAGGAGCGCGGTGGCCAGGATGACCACAACGGTGACCACCACGATCAACTCGATCAGGGAGAAGCCGCGCTGCAAAATCCCCCCTGCCCCCCTTTGGTAAAGGGGGGTGGCAGCTTGCTGACGGGGGGATTTAGTCATTTGTGCAATGCCGCCTTGCCCAGATCCCACATCGGCAGGAAGATGCCCAGCGCCAGGATCAACACCAGGATGCCCAGCACCACGATCATGATGGGTTCGATCTGCTGGCTGAGGGTCTTTATTTCGTATTCCACGTCTCCCTCGTACATGCCGGCGATCTCAAACATCAAGCCGTCCATGTCGCCGGTTTCTTCGCCCACCGCAATCATCTGCAACACCGTGGGGTTGAACATCCCGGTTGCCACGGCAGTGCGCAAGATGCTTTCGCCGCGTTCGACACCTTCGCTCATCTTTTCGATGCGGACGCGCATGAATTCGTTGTCCACCACCATGCCTACCACTCTCAACCCCTGCACGATGGGAATGCCGCTCTTGAAGGCCAGCGCAAGGCTGCGCGCAAACCGCGCCAGGGTTCCCTTGAATATGATTTTCCCGGCGATGGGAATCTGGAATTTGTATTTGTCCCAGCTGTATTTGCCCATAGCCGTGCTGGTGTATGCGCGGAAGCCAAACACCGCACCGATCACCAGCGCCAGCAGCAGCGGCCAGTAATGCACCATGAAACCGGAGGAGCCGATCAGTATCCGGGTCATCAGCGGCAACTCGGCATGGAAGCCCTCGAACACCTTGACGAAGGCCGGAATGACAAAAATGTTCACGATCACGACGGCTACCACCATGGCCACCACCACGAATATGGGGTAGCGTACTGCACCGCGTATGCTCTCGCCCATCCGTTTTTCGAACTCGAGGTGGTCATACATGCGCTTGAAGGTTTCATCCAGCATGCCGGTCATTTCGCCGACTTGCACCATGCTGATGTAGAACGGTGAAAATACTTTGGGGTGGCGCCGCAGCGCGATGCTGAGTTCGCGCCCGCTGTCCAGGCTTTCGCGCAAATCTTTCAAGACGGCGGTGAAAGCGGGCTTTTGCGACGACTCCTGCAAGCCTGCCAGCGCGCGCATGATGGGTACGCCCGACTTGAGCAGGGTGTGCATCTGGCGGCTGAACAGCATCAGGTCAATCGGCTCTATTTTCTTTTCATTCAGGGAGCGCCACAGCGAAGAAATCCCGGTCGCATTACCGGTCTTGGCGGCTACCTCTTTCCCTGACGCGCTGATCTCGGTAGGCGTGATGCCGATGCCGGATAACTGGTCGGCAATGGCGCCCGTATCCTGCCCCTCCAGGAAGCCCTGCACCAGGTCGCCTTCTGCGCTTCTTCCCTTGTAGGCAAATACAGCCATCAGCTTAAAGACCTCATAAACACTTCGAAGACTGAAAAACCGGGACTGAGTGCTGAGTGCTGAGCCCTCGTCCCGCAGTCCCCAGTCCTGATATTTTGTTCATCAATCTTCCACCTGATTGCTGATGCGCATGATTTCCGCCACCGTGGTACAACCCTGCCGCATTTGCTCCAGCGCATGGTCCAGCAGGGTCTTGCCCTGCATACTGTCCCGTGCAGCCTGCATGAAGCGGCTGGAATCATGATGGGCGGCAGCCTCCGCCAAGGGTCGCGTCATCTCCAGCATTTCGTACACCCCCATGCGTCCGCGATAGCCGGTGCCATTGCAGCGCGAACAGCCGTGCCCATGCTGCAAGTTACCCCAATGGTCGCGTTGGACACCCTCATGCTCCAGCCATTCGATTTCCTGCGGGGTCGGGCTATGCGGTTCGCTGCAACTGTCGCACACCCGGCGTAACAGGCGTTGCGCCAGCACCACTTGCACCGAGGATGCCACCATGTATTTCGGTATGCCCATATCCACCAGGCGGAACAGGGTGCTGGCGGCATCCCGCGTATGCAGGGTGGAAAATACCAGGTGGCCGGTCATCGCAGCACGCAGGCCGATCTGTGCGGTTTCCGCATCGCGCATTTCTCCCACCAGGATGACGTCCGGATCCTGGCGCAAGGCAGAACGCAATACGCGCGAGAAAGTCAGCTCGATCTTCTCGTTCACCTGCACCTGATTGATGCCCGGCAAGCGGTATTCCACCGGATCCTCCACGGTGATGATTTTCTGGTCGATGGTGTTGATCTCCGCCAGACCGGCATACAGCGTGGTGGTCTTGCCGCTGCCGGTCGGCCCGGTAACCAGCACCATGCCGCTGCTGCGCCGGGTGATTGCGCGGAAGCGCTCCAGCATATCCGGCGGCATGCCCAGCTTGTCCAGCGTGAGGAAGCTGCTGCCCTGGTTAAGCAGGCGCATTACCACCGATTCGCCATATTGCGTGGGCAGGGTGGAAATGCGCACATCGACTGCCTGGTCGCGCACCCGTACATTAAAGCGGCCATCCTGCGGCAGGCGTTTTTCCGAGATGTCCAGCCCGGACATCAGTTTCAGGCGCAATACCAGCGCGGGTGCGATCCTGCTGTCCGCCTCGGTTTGCAGATGCAGCAGGCCGTCGATACGGAAGCGGACGTGCAGTTTTTTCTCCTGCGGCTCGATATGGATATCGGAGGCGCGGACCTGCGTGGCATCACTGAACATGCTCTGCAGCAGCCTGACTACGGGGGCCTCTTCGATACCGGCCGCCTCGGTCATTGCTCCGAAGTCGACATAACTGTCGCCCAGGTCTTCTGAAAGTTCGCGCGCCAGGCCGGTGATTTCTTCGGTGCGGCGATAGACGCGGTCTATGGTCTCCAGCAATTGTCCTTCGGTGATTACCGCAAGGTCAATGTCGCGCATGAGGATGCGGGAGAGCTCGTCGAAGGCCAGCAGATCGGTGGGGTCGGCCATGCCGACCAGCATCTTGCCGTTGCGTTCTTCCAGCAAAAGCGCGCGAAAGCGCCGGGCATGCCCTTCCGACAGGCGGCGGATAATTTCAAGGTTAATGTTATAGAACTTAAGGTTGATAAAGGGGATGCCGAACTGTTTGGCCAACGCTTCAGAAATCTGGTCCTCGGTGACAAATTTCTTGTCCACCAGCACCCGGCCAAGCTTGCGCCCGCTGCGCTTTTGTTCCTCAAGCGCCAGCATGAGCTTTTCCTGGGAAACAAGTTTTTGCTCCACCAGTATATCGCCGAGGCGAATTTTTATCGGACGCGCCATAATGTTTTCCTTAGTATTATCCGAATATTGTGCAACTGCAGCCGATCCTTCATGGAACTTATCCGGGATTATAGGCGGAAGTTAGCTTCTTTTTGTATTACTGACAAGGCCTGATGAATGTTTAATGTGATTCTGTACCAACCGGAGATCCCGCCCAACACCGGCAACATCATCCGCCTGTGCGCCAACACCGGGGCGCAACTGCATTTGATCCGTCCGCTGGGTTTCGGGCTGGATGACAGGCAGATGCGCCGCGCGGGGCTGGATTACCACGAGTATGCCAATGTTCGCGTCCACGACGACCTCGCTGCCTGCCTGCAGCAGTTGTCGGGAAGGACAGGGCAATCTGACAATCAAAGTGAAGACGGTTGCACTGCCCGTCTCCCCCACCCGAACCCTGATGGAACTACTGATGGTTATCCCTCAGCGGGAGCACCAAAGGTAGGCAATCCACTGTCCAGCAAGCTGGACGTGGAATTGACACAGGGGCCAGACGTTTCGCTGCGCGAACTTATCGTTTCCCGGCGCCTGTTCGCCTACACCACCAAGGGGTCGCATGCCTATCACAAAGTGCGCTATCAGGCAGGGGATGCGCTGCTGTTCGGCCCGGAGAGCCGTGGTTTGCCGCAGGATATTCTGGAAGCGTTACCGCAGGAGCAGCGCCTGCGCCTGCCCATGCTGCCGCATAACCGCAGCCTGAATTTGTCCAATGCAGTGGCGGTGGCGGTATTCGAGGCGTGGCGACAGTGCGGGTTTGCCGGGGCTGGCGCCGTGGACTAGTAGAATTCTGAATTGGGCAGGCGATTAAGCAAGTCTTCCGCTGCGCCTGCCACGGGAACCTGCTCATACAACACACGATAAACCGATTCGCAGATGGGCATATCCACTCCCAGTTTCCGTGACAACCGGTACACTTCACGCGCAGTATATACGCCTTCGGCCACATGCCCCAATTGATGCAGGATGTCGGGCAGCGCCTGATTTTTCGCCAGCAATATGCCAACCTGGCGGTTGCGCGACATTTCTCCGGTGCAAGTCAGGATCAAGTCGCCCGCGCCAGACAGGCCGCCCAGCGTTTCGGCATGCCCGCCCAGCTTGAGCCCCAACCGCGTCATCTCGGCCAGCCCGCGCGTGATCAGCGCCGCGCGCGCGTTATAGCCGAAACCCATGCCGTCTGCCACCCCGGCGGCAATCGCAATCACATTCTTGATTGCGCCCCCCACCTCCACCCCGACCACATCCGGGCTGGCATAAACCCGCAGGCGCGCATGGTGCAGGCTCTGTGCCGTCCGTTTGGCAAAATCACCATCGCCGGATGCCAGGGCCAGTGCGGCAGGCAAACCACGGGCCACCTCCATGGCAAAACTCGGCCCCGATAATACGCCGCATGAAAAATCGTGCGGCAGAGCTTCCGCCAATACCTGGTGCGGCAACTGCGCAGTCTCTGCCTCGAATCCCTTGCAGGCCAGAATCACCGGAACAGGCGCGGACAGTTGCGCAATTTTTTGTAATGTTGGACGCAGCGCGGAGACAGGCACAACGACCAATACCAGTTCGGCGCCTGTTAACGCGGTTTTCAATTCCGAGGTGAGGTGCACCTCCTGCGGCAACCGGATTTCCGGCAGGTAGCGCTGGTTGATGCGCGTGGCGGACATGGCCGCAATTTGTGCCGCATCGCGCGCCCACAGGGTGACGCGGTGGCGGGCTGACAGGCTGATAGCCAGCGCGGTCCCCCATGCGCCCGCGCCGAGTATGGCAATATTCATGGCGTCGCAAATTCAGGAAAAAGATTTAACTGCGGAGCGCACGGACAAACCCGGAAAAAATATTGGCCGCACAGATTCATACTGTTTTCACGGCAAGCTGGGGACACAGCCACAATTATCCTTTCCGTGCGTTCCGTGGTTATTGCCGTTATGAGTCAATCGCCCCACACGTCGGTGGTCTTGACATAACCGATCACGCCGTCCTGATGGCGTACCTTGAGCCAGCCGGCGGCTGTATTTTCCAGCCATTCCAGCGCCACATGCTGGCGCACCTGCAAGACTGCCGCAGCATTTATCTCGGGTGCCTGGCGCAGGATAGTGACGGATGCCGTCGCCACCAGAAATCGTTTGCTGCTCAGTGCACGCTTTTCTATCCAGGCCAGGCTGCCGGAACTGTCTCGTACCTTGACCCAGTTATCCAGGCTGACCACCTGCTCCAGCGGCAGATAGCGGCTGACGACAAATAGTTTTTTCGCCTTGAGCGAAGGTGCGTCGTACAGGACGGCAGAGTTGTCAGCGACCGAGACATAGTCCGTTGCATATGCGGATGTTGCCGGCAATGCGATGGCAAAAGCGCATGCGGCAAAAAAACGGAGTGACGTGCTCATCAAGGGCAACCCACTACCCGCCCGGGCGGGAGTGGTGTTGCCGGACCGGACGCGCATTTTCAGTGTGTGGTAACAGGTGTTGCCGCTGCCGCTGCCGCCGCCGTTTCCGCATCCGCCGCTGCCTGTTCTTTCTGCTGCTGGTACAGCGCGTCGAAGTTGACCGGATTGAGCAATACCGGCGCGAACCCGGCACGCACCGCCATATTCGATACTACCTCCCGCAGATAGGGATAGAGAATGTTGGGGCAGACAACCCACAACACCGGCTCCAGCTCTTGCGGCGGCAGGTTGCGCACCTGGAAGATGCCGGATTGCTTGGCTTCGATCAGGAATACCACCTTGTCCTTGGCAGCTATCTGGGAAGTGACCGTGACGGTAAGGGTCACTTCATATAATCCATCTTCGATGGCGTTGACCTGGGTATGCATTTGCAGGTCAACATGCGGGTTTTCTATTTCCAGAAAGATACCCGGCGCATGGGGAATTTCCAGCGACAGGTCTTTTACATACAGCTTCTCGATGTTGAATACGGGTTGTTGCTGTTCGGTTGCCGTTGCTTCACTCATTATGGTTTTATCCTTAAAAATTTTCCAAATCAATTATTCACCAAGACCATCGTCCAACAGACGGCTCATTTCACCACTGCGTTCCAGTACTACCAGGTCGTCATAGCCACCGACATGGCGGGTGCCGATGAATATCTGCGGGACGGTACGCCGCCCGGTTCTTTGTATCATCGCCTCACGCTGTTCCGGTTGCAGGTCGACACGAATTTTCTCGATTTCCACCACGCCTCTGGCACGTAACAACTGCTCAGCCCGCACGCAGTATGGGCATACTTCGGTGCAATACATCAGTACCTTGCCCATTACTTCTCCAGCGGCATATTAGCCTTTTCCCAAGCCAGGATGCCGCCAGACAGATTATACACTTGACTGAAGCCCTGCTTGCCCAGGAGCGTGCACGCCGCCGACGAGCGCTGCCCGCTGCGGCACACAACCACGATGGGTTGCTCGCGCTGGTGTTCCAGCTCATTCGCGCGTTGCCTGAGATTGCCGAGCGGAATCAGCTTCGAGTTCAGGATATGCCCCGCGTCGAATTCTTTTGCTTCACGCACGTCCAGCACGAGCGCATTTTTGTGGTTGATCAGCTGCAGCGCCTCGGCGATGCCCGCTTCTTTCAATCCGCGCATGCGGTTGCCGAATAGCGACCACAGCAGCATCGCGCCGCTTAAGCAGGCCACCGAAACCAGACCGATGTTATCTCGTATGAATTGCATGCAACCGCTCCTCATTTTTTTTGAGCGCGAATTCTAGCAGAGCGGAGAAATGCGCGGGGTCTTTCAACGCAAGGGCGCGTAATTTATCCCGCTCCGGCGGAAAATCGGCGGGATATGACCAGATGGCACGCTCCATCTGCGTTTGTGCCGCAGCCTGCTCTCCAGACAGCGCCAGCAGGAAGGCTTCGCGGTACACCACAGGGCTGATCGGCACGAAGTGCATCACGCTTTCGTTCAATGCGCGCTTGTCGGCAAGGTGGTCGGCATCAAGTTCTATCGAGCCGCTCATGAACAGCTCGGCGTAGGGCCGGAGCAGGGATTGTCCATGCAGCGTTTTCAGGCCATCGTACATTTGACGTGAATAATTTTCATCGGTTGCGGATGCGGGGCGCATGGCCATCAAGTCCTCCATTCCCCGGTAACTCTGCAACATCTGCGACAGGGACAGCAACCCCAGCAGCAATGTGGTCGCCACCGACAGGCGCCCGATGCCGCGCAGTTCCAGGCGATAGGTGGTGGTATCCAGCATGCCCAGCGCAAGTGCCGCCACACCCAGGAAATAGGCGTACCACAACGGATATTCCAGCAGGCTGTGGATCGCCAGCACAGCGAGCAGCGCAAACCCCCACCAATGGTAAATGCTGCGCGGCGCGGCACGCGCTTGCCGGATCCACGGCGCCATCGTGCCGAATAATATGAGCAAGCCTGGCAACCCCATTTCTGCGGCAATCTGCATCACGAAATTGTGCGCATTGTTATACAGGCCATTGATATTGGTGGCGTGCAGCAACGGGCCGAGCTGAAAATGCTGCCAGGCAAATTGCCCGAAACCCGCTCCCAGCAGGGGGAACTGGGTGAAAATCAGCCATGCCTCATGCCACAGGTATAGCCGGATGCTATTGCCCGTTCCCCCCTCAATCAAACGCTGTGCAGTGCTTGTGCCGGCAGCAAACAAAGGTAATTGCACCAGGCCGTTCATCAACGCAAAACCGAGCAGCAGCAGCAGGCTGTAATGCAGCAACGGCAGGCATGACTTCTCGCGCCGCTGCCACAGGAAAGCCATGCCGGCCATGCAAAGCAAATACAGCCAGGCGCTGCGCGAACCGCTCAATGCCAGTACAAGCAGCAGCGGCGCCGCCAGCAACACCGCCTGCCACGCGCGCAGGCGCCAGCTAATCCGCAACAGCCCGAGTGAAATCAGCCCCAGCGTGATGTAGTCGGCGAAGTGGTTGGGCTGTGCCAGATTGCCATATACGGCGGCGGAAATCTTGACCGTCACCACCGCATCCAGCGGGGTGTGCCAATGGAAATGCTGCAACACTCCGGCCAGTGCGCTCAGTTCCGCCCCCAGCAACAGGAATGCGGCCAGCACCGTCGCCAGCAGCGGCATCCCCAGTTCCTCGCGCAGGCGCTGGCCGAGCATAATCAGCAGCGCCGCCCAGAGCATGTACAGGGTGATCAGCAGCACCTGGTCGAGATAGGCTACCTTGCCCAGCGCAAATTGCACCATGACGAGCAGCATCAAACCTATGGGCAACAGGATGATGCGCGGGATTTCCGGCTGCCGCCAGAAACGCTGCGTCATCAGCAAAGTCATTGCGCCCATGCCGAGCACTGCCGCACCCCATTCCTGGTAAAACGTGGTGAGCGGATAGGCGTGGTGATAGTGCAGAAAAGGCAGAACCCACATCAACCCGGTAACTGCCAGGCTTATGCGGGCTAATCCGGCAGATGCGGCGCAGCGATTCAGCAGGAGCCGCACTTGATGCCAAATCTCGCCAGTATGCTGGTGAGCGGACAGAAGCGGGTGAAGCCGCTCTGGAGCAGGTTCAGGCCGACGAAGGCGGTAAAAAACAGAAAGTTATTGCTGATGAACAGCGGGCTGGCTTCCAGGCCGAGCGACAGGGAGAGCAGGATAAAAAATCCGGCGACAATACGGACAATGCGTTCTGAGGACATGGTTAATCTCCTGATAATTGGTTGGACGGATACTACGGGAATTTTTTGTACAGCGTGGCGTAATACAGCACCGGAATAACCACCAGCGTCAGCGCAGTGGACACCATAATCCCGAATATCAGCGCGATGGCCAGCCCGTTAAAGATCGGGTCGTCCAGGATGAACAGCGCGCCCAGCATGGCGGCCAGCCCGGTCAGGACAATCGGCTTGGCGCGCGCGCTGGCCGCCGCGATCACTGCCTGTTGCAGCTCCATGCCGTCGCGCAACTGCAAGTTGATGAAATCCACCAGCAGGATGGAGTTGCGCACAATAATCCCCGCCAATGCGATCATGCCGATCATCGAGGTGGCGGTGAACTGGCTGCTCAGCAAGGCATGCCCCGGCATGACGCCGATAATGGTAAGCGGGATGGGCGCCATGATGATCAGCGGGACCAGATAACTCTTGAATTGCGCCACCACCAGCAGGTAAATCAGGACCAGCCCGACCGCATAGGCGATGCCCATGTCGCGGAACGTTTCAAACGTGATCTGCCATTCGCCATCCCACTTGAGCGCATAGGCGGCGTACGGGTTGGAGGGTTGTTTGAAGTAATGGATATCCAGCTTGCCGCCCTGCTCCAGCGGCGCGCCGCCGATCTTGCCGTTGATGCCGAACATGCCGTACAGCGGGCTATCCAGCTTGCCCGCCATGTCGCCGAACACGTACACCACCGGCAGCAAATCCTTGTGGTAGATCGGGTAGTCGCGTTCCACCGGGATCATCCGCACCAGCTCGGACAGCGGCACCAGCACCCCGTCGCGCGCGCGCACCTTGAGCTTGAGCACATCGTCCATGCGGCTGCGTTTCTCTGCGGGCAGGCTGAGGCGCAACGGCGGCGCATACTTGGCCGCGGCATCGTGCAGCGAAATCACGTCCTGCCCGGCCAAGGCGACGTGAATCGCATCCGCGATGTCATACGGCGCAACCCCCAGCAGCGCCGCCTTGCTTTGCAGCACGTGCAATACCAGTTTCGGCGCGGATTCGGTCACGCTGTCGTCGATCCCCACAATATCCGCAGTCTTGCCGAATTGCTCACGCACCCGGGTCGCCACCTTGCGCACCCCTTCATAATCCGGGCCATACACCTCGGCCACGATGGGCGACAGCACCGGCGGCCCCGGCGGCACCTCCACGATTTTCACCTTCGCGCCCCATTTTTTTGCGATGGCCTCGACCGGCTCGCGCACACTGCCGGCAATCTCGTGGCTGCTCCGCTTGCGCTCATGCTTGCCTTGCAGGTTTACCTGGATATCGCCCTGCTCGGCTGCCGCGCGCAAATAGTATTGCCGCACCAGGCCATTAAAGTTGATGGGCGAGGCCGTGCCGGCATAACCCTGGTAATTGGCCACTTCCGGCACCGTGGCGAGATACGCGCCGATTTCATGCAGCGCCGCCGTGGTCTGCTCCAGTGCCGTGCCGCTGGGCATGTCCACCACCACCTGGAACTCGGATTTGTTGTCGAACGGCAGCATCTTCAACACCACCAGTTTCACCGCCGCCAGCGCCACGGCGAAAAACAGCCCGGCAAGAATGCCCAGCCACAATTTGCGCCGTGCGGGCTTGCCCTGCTCGCGGTTGAGAAACGGAGTCAGGCGCGCGCGGAAGAAGCGGTTCAGCGCGGTGTCGCGCCCATCCAAGGATTGAGGATTGTTTTTCACGTTTGCCTCCTCGCCCGCTTGCGGGCGAGGATTGAGACGAGGGGGTTTTTGCGGGAGATGTGGAGGCACATGGTGTCTCCCGGAAAAATGCAGCGCCAGCCACGGCGTGATGACAAAGGCCACCGCCAGCGAGATCAGCATACCCATGCTGGCGTTGATCGGAATCGGACTCATGTACGGCCCCATCAAGCCGCTGACAAAGGCCATCGGCAAGAGCGCCGCGATCACCGTGAAGGTGGCGAGAATAGTGGGGCCGCCTACTTCGTCCACTGCTGCGGGGATGATCCCGGACAGCGGTTGCTGCGGTGTCAATGCACGATGCCTGTGTATGTTCTCAACGACCACAATCGCGTCGTCCACCAGAATACCGATGGAGAAAATCAGCGCGAACAGCGATACGCGGTTAAGGGTAAAGCCCCATGCCCACGAGGCGAACAGTGTCGCCGCCAGGGTGAGCAGGACGGCCACGCCGACGATGAACGCCTCGCGCCGCCCCAGCGCAATCCACACCAGCGCCACCACCGCAACGGTGGCGAAAATCAGCTTCTGGATCAGTTTTTTTGCCTTGTCGTTGGCGGTCTCGCCGTAGTTGCGCGTGGTGGTGACATGCACGTCGGCAGGGATCACGCTGCCGCGGAGCTCTTCCATGCGCCGCAACAATTTGTCGGCGATGTCCACGGCGTTCTCGCCCGGCTTCTTGGTCACGGCCACGGTGACGGCGGTGAACTCGCCCTTTGTCCTGATGCCCTTGTCACCCGCCGCCGCTCCCAGCCCCAGCCAGACATAGCTGGATGGCTGGTCGGCGCCATCCAGCACTTCCGCCACATCGCGCAAAAATACCGGCTTGCCGTCGGCCATCCCCACCACCAGCTGGCTGACCTCGCTGGCATTGCCCAGGAAATTGCCGGTCTGCACCAGCACCTCGCGGTTATTCTGCACCAGGCTGCCCGCGTCCTGCGACACGTTGGCGGCCTGCAATGCAGCGCGGACATCCTGCACGGCAAGCTGGTGCGCGTTCAAGGCTTCCGGATTGAGCAGCACACGCACCATGCGTTGCGTTGCGCCCAGCGTGGAAACTTCGCGCGTGCCATTCACGCGTTTCAGTTCGACCTCGATGGCATGCGCCACCTGGGTCAGCGCCAGGCCGCCGCCGGCGGCTTCCTCGCGCCACAGCGTGAACGCCGCCACCGGCACGTCGTCTATGCCCTTGGCCTTGATGATGGGTTGCGCCACCCCCAGCGTGGGCGGCAGCCAGTCGGCATGGGAATGGATGACATCGTAAAGCTTTACCAGCGAGGGGATGTGTTGCTCGCCCACCTTGAACTGCACGGTGAGCACCGCCATGCCGGGCTGCGATACAGAGTACACATGATCCACTCCGGCAATCTGCGACAGCACCTGCTCGGCCGGGGTGGACACGGTGTTCGCCACGTCCCGTGCCGATGCGCCGGGATAGGCGATCAGGATATTCGCCATGGTCACGCTGATCTGCGGCTCTTCTTCGCGCGGCGTAACCAGCACCGCAAACAGGCCCAGCAGCACCGCCACCAGAGCCAGCAAAGGCGTCATTTGCGAATGCAGGAAACATTTGGCGATGCGCCCCGATATGCCCATGTCTATTAGTTAAGCGAAAGTGATTGGTGATGAGTGGATGGTGGGGTGATAGGTACCCAGTCACCATTTACCCATTATTTGCTACCCGATTTGCTCATGCCTGCCTTGACCGGTTCCAGCGCCACCCGCTCGCCGGGGTTCAGCCCGGCCAGAACTTCTATTTCGTCCTGTCCGGCAGCTTCGCCCAGGCGTACCTGGCGCAGCTCCGCCTTGCCCTTGCCATCCACCACATATACCGCCACCACCTCGCTGCGGCGCACCACGGCGCTGGCCGGAATCAGCAGCTTGTTCGCCTTGCCCGTCACGAAATACACCCGCACAAACATGCCGGGATAGATGCCCGCCTCACTGGCAGGCAAAGACACGCGCACCTGGGTGCTGTGCGTGCGGGCGTCAGCCGTGGGCTGCACCGTCACTGCGGCAGCGCGCACGCGGCGGTTATGCGGGGCAACCTCCACCACCGCCTGCGGATGGGCGCCGATTTCTTCCAGCTTGTATTGCGGCACATTGACGATGGCGCGCATCTGCGCCGGATCGAAACCGGTCATCAGCGGCTTGCCTATGGTGACCATTTCGCCCACCTCCACCAGGCGCGCCGCAACCACGCCGCTGTATGGCGCAACCACTGCGGTGTAGCCGTGCGTCAGGGCGGATTGGCCCGCCCCGGCCTCGCTCGCCGCAGCCTGCGCCAGCGCGACCTTATAGTCGGCCTGCGCCTTGTCCAGCGCTGCCTGGCTGATGAATTTCTGCGCAAACAACTGGCGCGCCCGCTCGTAGTTGGCCTTGGCGTTCTGCATGGCGGCCTGCGCCTGCATCACCTGCGCCTGGCTGCCGGCCAGCACCTGCACCGCTTCCCGCTCGTCTATGCGCAGGATGACCTGCCCCTTCCTGACGCTGTCGCCGACATCGAACAGGATTTCCTTCACCCGCCCGGCAATCTGCGCGGATACGGTAGACTGCCGCGTCGCTTCCACCACACCCTCGGCGCTCCATGTTTGCGCCACCTCGCGGTATTGCGCCTGGGCGACGGCAAGCTGCTCCGCCGCCAGCACAGTGGGCGCAAAGGCGGTACAGGCAACACCGAAAACCAACAGAAATAATGCGCGAAGCATCATGAGCATCACCAGAATCGAATAATTCGTTACATTAGAATATTCTAATATAGAAAAAAAAGCAACCAGCCAAAGCATATCCGGCTTGCCACCAGACGCAAAGCGCCCGGACGAAATGCGGGAAACGCCGGGACAACATGGCAATTTTTCTCACTATGGGTTTATTCAACCAGGATAGTCTGCGAGAATGTACTGGCAGCCTCTGTGTTACCCATGGGTGAGCGCCTCAAAGGCGCCGAAAAACCGTGAGCCGCCCAAGGCGGCTGGGGTTCACTCCTTCCCCATCTCAGGGGGAAGCAACCGTTCGGGTTATCAGTGAAAAACCGGCACGACGCTCCTTGCTTCCCCACGGGCTTGGTATCCCAAAGGTTGACCGAGCTGCCGTGCCGGGCCAGACAAAATTAACTAACAACTTGCTTGCCTTTGTCCAGCAAAACGAAACATACAAGGTTGGGATGGGGGTGAGAACATGGTCAATCCTCGCACCTGGCTTCTACCCCCACCGTGCGTGACTGTTGCCGCATCAGCGGCTTTACAGCCACGGCCTACCCCTTGCGGGTGCTAACCCTCCCCCTGCATGGGGGAGGGAATTGATGTTGCGGTTTTTGGTTTTACTTTAAAACGACCGCAGTAACGGTCAAACCTTTTTGAGTCCCCAGGCAGAGCCGGGGGTTTACCTCACTGAATTATAGATACCCGGCCAGTATGGGGGAATGCCAGGCATTTGATAGATTCAATAATCGCCAAAAAGCGGACGGAGCAGAAAGGGAATAATTCAGACTTATTGATCCGGCACGGATTAAACTAAACCACCGTTCGTGCTGAGCATGTCGAAGCACATGAATCCGTACATATTTCGACAGGCTCAATGCGAACGGATTCATGGATAAAGTGTGCCGAACCTATAGAACTTGTCCGTAAATAACTGTGGGTGCGGATTGATCCGCACGGAATGGTGCAACACGGGCGAATGAATTCGCCCCTACATAGAATTGCTTATTGATGTTTCCATAATTGGTGACAGTTTTTTCCCCCATCCCCACCCTTCCCCCGGGGGGAGAAGGGCTTGTCTTCCCTCTCCCTCCGGGGGATAACCAGCGACTTGGCGAGCGTTGTGTGCTCGCCTAGTCGAATGGCTAGCAGTTCCATCAGGGATTGAGGGTGGGGGAGGTTTTCCATTTGCGACAATACTGTCATGTATTTTGTAAAGCTCAATAGTTACGGACAAGTTCTCAGGCTCTTACTTTGCCGCTCTCGAAAAAAACCAGTGAACAGGTAAAAGCCGGGTAAACTTAGCAACATAAAGCCAGAAGGCCCTGTTTTTTGTCGCCATGCAAAACGCCAACAAAGCCAAACTCATCACACAACTGCTGGAACTCTTCGAGTCGCAACAGAAAACTGACACAAGAGTCGCAACATCCGTGCTGTTGCAGCAAATCGGACGTGCCATCGATACGGCGCTGACCGATAACCAAGGAACCCGCAGCCAAGGGGTCACGATTCTATTGTCCGACCTGCGCGGATTCACGGCGGTATCGGCAAAGCACCCCGCGCTTGAAATGGTGGCGGCACTAAACCGCTATCTTGGGCGCATGTGCGAAATCATCATCCGCCACGGCGGCACCATCGACAAGTTTATGGGCGATGCCATTATGGTGCTGTTTGGTGCGCCAATCGTGCGCGATGATGACATCGAGTCGGCACTGGCCTGCGCCATCGACATGCAGATTGCCATGAAAGACATCAACCAGGAGAATAAAGCATATGGCATGGAACCGCTGTATATGGGCATCGGCATCAATACCGGCGAAGTTGTCGCCGGGAACCTGGGTTCAGACCTGCACAGCGAGTACACCGTTATCGGCGACCAGGTGAATCTCGTATCCCGGGTCGAGGCTCACAGCCTGCGCGGGCAAATCCTGCTGAGTGAAAACACCTACCAGAAGGCTCGCGACTATATCGAGGTCGGTAATGTTCACGAAGTAATGGTCAAGGGCAGGGAAGGTGTCGTGCGCATGTACGAGTTGCTATCGACGCGCCGGCCCAGGGTTTTGTCGGCGCCGCATTGCGAAATCCGCAACAGCCCCCGTGTCGAAGTCGATATGCCGGTGATGTTCCAGATTCTTGAAGGCAAGTCGGTATTGCCGCAAATGCATCATGGCCGCATCGCCGGCATCAGCTATGGCGGTATGCACATGGTAAGTCATGAACCAATCGAAGCCTTTAGCAACATCAAGATCGCGTTGTCCATGTCGTTGATGGATCCGGAATTAACCGAAATCTATGCCAAGGTATTGAGCGTGTCGATAGTGAATGACGCCTATGACTGCCGTGTCGAATTCACATATCTTGACCCCAAGGCGCATCAAATCATCAATGAATTCGTCGACGGCATCATCGAGATGAATGGACTGGGTCTGGTTTAGCAGAGGGTCAACTCGAATGCCGGCCCAAGGCACATTGCCGCCGCCTGATCGGCCACTTTTTTGGCACAAGCGCACACCAGTACCAATGAAAACGCCGCATTTAGCGGCGTTTTATTGTGGCGCATATAGCGCCGTTTACCGGGACCTCCCGGCGTAAGTTACTTATAGCGAATCACACACCTTTTGAGTTCTCGATAATCACTCCCCCATCTGGTCAGCAATACAAACTTACGATTTGTTTATACGCTTAGTATCGGTTGAAAGCAACAGAAAAACTTTTTGTTTATTTCTGTGCGGGGAGATCAATTCCGTCCCCTCATTCACAGGGTTTATGTACCTTTCGTGACTGTCACCTTCAAACCGCCTGCCCGGCAGCATGGCCCGAAGCCCACGCCCACTGGAAGTTAAAGCCGCCCAACTGTCCGGTGACATCCACCACTTCGCCGATGAAATACAGGCCGGGCACATCCTTGCATTCCATGGTTTTCGATGACAGTGCGCAGGTGTCCACCCCGCCGCAAGTGACTTCTGCCTTGGCATAGCCGAGCGTGCCGGTCGGCGTGATCCGCCAATCGTGCAACCTGGCGGCGAGCGCTGCCAATTCCCTATCCGCATACTGGTTGAGCGGCTTGTTTTCGATGGCCTGCGCACACCAGATTTCGGCAAGGCGCCTGGGCAGGTATTGCGCAAGGAAATTGCCCAGCAACATGCGGCTGCCGCGCTGCTGTGCGAATAATTCCTGCATGTCGCAATCCGGCAACAGGTTGATGTGCAGCGGCTGCTGGTGCTCCCAATAAGAGGAAATTTGCAGGATGGCGGGGCCGCTCAGGCCGCGATGGGTGAACAGCAGATTTTCGCGGAAGGATTGTTCCCCGCAACCGACCACCGCCTCCATGGAAATCCCGGAAAGTTCGGCGTAATCCTTCCATGCATCGGGATGAAAACTCAATGGCACCAGCCCCGGTTTGAGCCTGGTCACGGGAATGCCGAACTGCTGCGCGATCTTGTAACCGAAGGGCGTTGCGCCGATCCCGGGGATGGACAGGCCGCCGGTGGCGATGACCAGCGATTGCGCCTTGAATAATCCACGGCTGGTATGCAGATGAAACTCCTCATCCTTGCTGGTCGTTTGTATGCTGCACGGCATGCACCAGCGCACGCCTGCCGCATCGCATTCACTCTTCAGCATCGCGATGATGGCCTCGGAGCCTTCATCGCAAAACAGTTGCCCGGATTTTTTCTCGTGATAGCCGATGCCGTGTTTATCCAGAAGCGCGATAAAGTGCTGCGGGGTATAGCGTGCCAGCGCGGAGCGGCAGAAATGTATATTGCCGGACAGGTAGTTTTCCGGCCTGGCATACAGGTTGGTGAAGTTGCAGTTGCCGCCGCCGGAGATGCGGATTTTCTCCGCCAGTTTTTCGGAGTGGTCGAGCAGCAGCACGGAACGGCCGCGCCGTGCGGCCTCGATGCCGCACATCAT
>JAQTOM010000029.1 GCA_028713345.1 Gallionellaceae bacterium
GAACCCACCAACCATCTCGATCTGGACATGCGCGACGCGCTCACCCTGGCACTGGAAGAATACACCGGCGCCGTGGTGCTGGTATCGCACGACCGCAGCCTGATCCGCGCCGTGGCCGACGAGTTGTGGCTGATTGCCGATGGCGAAGCGAAGCTGTTTGATGGCGATCTGGAAGACTACAAAACCTGGATCGAGGCCCGCCGCACGCGTGAGTCCACTGCTCAAGTCCAGCCGGAAAAGCCGCGTCAGCAAACCGCGCCCAAACCCAACAGAAAGGCGCTACAGTCGAAACAAGGCAAACTCGAAACCGCGCTGGCAACCGCCCAGGCGGAACTCGCCGCGGTCAACCGCCAGCTCGCCGATCCCGCTACCTACGCCAACCCCGACCGCGACAAGATCAGCCAACTGAACGCCGCACATGCAAGCTTTGAAGCCAAGGTGGCCGCGCTGGAGGAGAGTTGGCTGGAGCTTGAAATGGCGCTGGAAGAAGGTGGTTGACTGCATTGCTATTGATGTGGAACAGAGAAGCTCAACTACGGTCGAGACTCATCTGACCAAATTAACCCAACGGCATTTGAACCACGGAATACACGGAAGAAAAACCAGGAGCCTTTAAAATTGCTCCCATCACCCAACAAGTGGTCCGATTAACCCATGCAATACATAGGGCTCATTCCGTGATTTCCGCACCCGCAAGGAGTAGGCCGTGTTTGTAAAGCCGCTAAAGCGGCAACAACCACGCTCTGTGTTCCGTGGTTAACTGCTTTTTCCAGATCAACAGGTTTCAATGCCAACCCTACACTGCGGTCAGTTTCGCATACTCCAGCGCCAGCCACTTGGTGCCGGCCTTGCGGAAATTTACCTGCACCCGCAGGTCTGCGCCGCCGCCCTCGATGTTGAGGATCACCCCTTCGCCGAATTTGGCGTGACGCACCGCCTGGCCGGTGCGCCAGCCGGAAGCGGAGACGGGACGCGGGGCAGGAGCCTCAGCCGCCCGCTCGCGCGATGGATAGGATGGCTGTGAAGCAAAGGAAGATGCCTGCGGTGCGCGCGCCGCCACGCGCGGCGTGATCCAGTGCAGCAACTCATCCGGCAGTTCGCGCAGGAAGCTCGACACCATGCTGTAATTCACCTGCCCGTGCAACATGCGGCTCTGCGCGAAGGTGAGATACAGGCGGCGCCGTGCGCGGGTGATCGCCACGTACATCAGGCGGCGCTCTTCATCCAGCCCTTCGTTTTCCATGCGGCTGTTCTGGTGCGGGAACAGGCCTTCCTCCAGCCCGGTGACGAACACGGTGTGGAACTCCAGGCCCTTGGCCGCATGCACGGTCATCATGTGCAGCGCATCGGCGCTGGCGTCGGCCTGATGGTCGCCCGCTTCCAGCGCGGCGTGGGCGAGAAAGGCGGTGAGGCTGTCGTCTTCATTCTCATGCACGAACATGGTTGCGGCGTTGATCAGCTCGTTCAGGTTCTCCAGCCGCTCCTGCGCTTCGCGTTTCTTTGCGCCCGTCTCGTTCTGGTAATGCGCGATCAGGCCGCTGTGCTGCAACACGTGATCCATTATTTCGGGGAGCGGCAGCTCGCGCGTGTCCGCGCGCAGCATCTCGATCAACGCAGCGAATGCCGCCACCTTGCCGCTGGCCTGGCACGCCGCCTGCCACAGGCTGACGTTCTGCGCGCGCGCCGCCTCCTGCAACTGCTCGACGCTGCGCGCGCCGATGCCGCGCGTGGGAAAGTTGATGATGCGCAGCAGCGCATTGTCGTCTTCCGGATTTTCCATCAGGCGCAGGTAGGCCAGCGCGTGCTTGATTTCCTGGCGCTCGAAGAAACGCTGGCCGCCATAAATGCGGTATGCCACACCGGCCGCCACCAGCGCATGTTCCAGCACGCGCGACTGCGCATTGGAGCGGTACAGCACGGCAATCTCGGAAAGATTGACGCCCTCGCGGTTGAGCTGCTGCACTTCCTCGACGATGAAGCGCGCCTCGTCGTAATCGGTCGGCGCTTCGTACACGCGCAACGCCTCGCCCTTGTTTTCCGCCGTCCACAGATTCTTGCCGAGGCGGTTGCGGTTGTGCTGGATCAGCGCATTCGCGGCATCGAGAATGTTGCCGTGCGAGCGGTAGTTCTGCTCCAGCTTGATCACATTCTCAACATGAAAGTCGCGCGTCAGCGCCTGCATGTTGCCGACATGCGCGCCGCGAAAGGCATAGATGGACTGGTCGTCGTCGCCCACCGCGAACAGCGCAGCGGGTGAAAGATCATCGCGTAGCGATGCGTTCGCCCCCTCTCCCGCCGGGGGAGGGTTGGGGAGGGGGTAGCGCTTGCGGCTTTCGCCGCCCCCAGCCAGCAGCTTCAGCCACTGGTATTGCAGCTTGTTGGTGTCCTGGAATTCGTCCACCAGGATGTGCTTGAAGCGCGCCTGATAGTGCTCGCGCAATGGCTGGTTGCGCGACAGCAGCTCGTAGCAGCGCAGCAGCAGCTCGGCAAAATCCACCACGCCTTCGCGCTGGCACTGCTTGTCGTACTCGTCGAATATTTCCACCTTGCGCCGCGTGTACGGGTCGTAGGCCTCCGCCTCCTGCGCGCGCCGCCCTTCTTCCTTGTTGCCGTTGATGAAACCCTGCACCTCGCGCGGGGGAAATTTTTCATCGTCCACATTCATCGCCTTCATCAGGCGTTTGATCGCGGCGAGCTGGTCGGCGGAATCGAGTATCTGGAAAGTCTGCGGCAGGTTCGCCTCGCGGTAATGAGTACGCAACAGGCGGTTGCACAAGCCGTGAAACGTACCCATCCACATGCCGCGCACATTGATCGGCAGCATCGCCGACAGCCGCGTCAGCATCTCCTTGGAAGCCTTGTTGGTGAAGGTCACGGCGAGTATGCCGTGCGGATTGACCTGCCCGGTGCTGATCAGCCAGGCGATGCGCGTGGTCAGCACCCGCGTCTTGCCGCTGCCCGCCCCGGCGAGGATCAGCGCGGATTGCGGGGGCAGGGTGACGGCGGCGAGTTGTTCGGGATTGAGGCCGGAAAGCAGGGTGGGATTCATGGCGCAATTATCCCACAGCCATGTGAACTTCTTGAGAATTCCTTTGTTTTATCCCGGATTGTCCATTAGAACCAACCCTCTTGTAGGAGCGCAATTTATTGCGCGATTGCTCTCGATGAATCGCTCGATAAATCGAGCTCCTACAGCCTAATGGATTATTTGGGTTTATTATCCGGGAAAAAGCAGTTAGCCGCAGGGCAAGGCCAATGGGTTGCCGAATGCAGGCATCTCGTCCGACAGGCGCCGAGTAAAGAGCCATGAGCAGCGCACCCTTTCTGTGTTCTCTGTGGCCTGAATTGCGGTTTTCATGTTCAGTCCGCCACCTGCACCAGCACCCACGGGCTGACCACCACCGCCCACATCATGGCATCGGCCTCAAGCCAAATCCTGGCCTGCTCGTCGGATACCTTGCCGACCTTCTTCGCCAACAGCCAGCGTTCGACTTGCTCTTTGTTGTCACGGGAAAACTGGAACGCCACCTCGACCAGGTCAAGCTCGTGACTCACCGCCACCGCCGCGCCGCTGGCGAAGAAGCGTTGCAGCTCTTTCCACGCAATACGCGAAGTCTCCCGGTTCAACTTGGTGCGGGAGGCTTCTTGCGGGGTTGTGGCGGTCATATTCATGCTCCCTCTTGCGGGGGTGTCTCATTACACCGTATGCGCCGGTGCGCAGGATGCACCATTGCCTTTCGTGCTGCAACAGTCAGCCGGGTTAGGCAAAAGCACTAACCCGACAAGCCTTTCAGATAATTGTTCTTCAGCTTTATGTAATGCTCGGCTGAATATCTCAGATGCGCGATCTCCGCCTCAGTCAACGCGCGCACCGCCTTGGCCGGACGGCCCATGTAGAGCACCCCGCTTTCCAGCACCTTGCCCGGCGACACCAGGCTGCCCGCACCTATCATCACGCGGTCGGGAATCACGGCGTCGTCCAGGATGATCGAGCCTATGCCGATCAGGCACTCGTTGCCGATGGTGCAGCCGTGGAGGACGACCGAGTGGCCGACCGTCACGTAATCCCCGACGATCAGCGGCGAACCCTCCGGTTTGTCCTTCGTCTTGTGCGATACATGCCCCATCGTCAAATCCTGCACGTTGCTGCCGCGCCCGATCACGATGCGGTTCACGTCGCCGCGCAACACCGTGTTGCACCACACGGAGCTGTCATCGCCGAGTTTCACGTCGCCGATGACCTGGCACGAGGGATGGAGGTAAACCTGTTCGCCGAGAACGGGAAAGGTATTGAGGTAAGGTGCTGGTGGCATAAGAAACGGTAACGAAATTTACAAAATCAACCCTGGAAATTTTGCGGCCATGATCTTGCGGTGGCACGGTGCTGCTGTATTAAGGCATAGGGCTGCCGCCTCGTTCGCCAACCGCTTTCACTGCGATTATTTTGTCACGTCCTGACTCATTGTGTCACATCCTGACTCATTGCTTCACGATATTTGGGGCGCTTCAATATTTTTCAAGTCCCGGCTTATCCCTCGCGCAATCGTTTTTCTGCCGCCGTCAGCGGTAACGGTTGGCCGAGCAGCACCAGCACATCGCCGGCCCGCAGCACCATGTCGCCCGTCGGCTGGTTGCTGTGCACGTTGTGGCGGCGCACTGCATTTACTTCCACGTCAAATTTGTCCAGGCTGGCTTCACCCAGCGTTTTCCCCACGGCGGCATCGTGCTCGCCCAGCAATACGCTCTTGAAGCGCGGCTGCAAGTTTTCCACGGCCTCGCCCGCGTTGTCGTCAGGGACGCGAAAGAAGCCGCTGAACACGCTGTAGCGGCGTGCGCGGTTTTCCTGGATGCGGCGGATGACGCGGTTAAGCGGTATGCCGGACAGCAGCAGCACCTGTGAGGCCAGCATCACACTGCCCTCCAGAACTTCTGCCACCACCTCGGCTGCGCCAGCCTGCTTGAGCGCCTCGATGTGGGTTTCGTCGGTGGTGCGCACTACCACCGGCAGATCGGGGCGCAGCTCGTTGATATGGTGCAGTATCTTGAGCGCGGAGTGCTTGTCGTCGTAAGTGATGACCAGAGTCTTGGCACGCATCAACCCGGCCGCCAGCAGCACCTCACGTTTGGCCGCATCGCCATACACCACGCGCTTGCCCGCCACCGATGCCTCGCGCACCCGGCGCGAGTCGAGATCGAGCGCGATGAAGTGGACGTGCTCCTGTTCCATGAAATGGGCCAGCGCCTGCCCGCTGCGCCCATAACCGCAAATGATGATATGGGCGTCAACGGCCATGCTGTGTATCGCGACCTGGTGCAACTGCATGGCGCGGTTCATCCATTCGGCCGGGGATATGCGCCGCACGATGGCTTCTGCATGTTGAAGCAGGAAAGGCGCGGCCAGCATGGAAATCAGCATGGCCGCCAGCACATTCTGCATTACTTCCTGGGGTAGCAGGTTTACCTTGCCGGCCAGAGTCAGCAATACGAAACCGAACTCGCCCGCCTGTGCCAGCCCCAGGCTGCTGCGGATTGCCGTGCCCCAATCACCGGTGAACCAGCGCACCAGGAGCGCCACCATTGCCGCCTTGAACGGCAGCAGGATAAGCAGCACCAGCAACACCCAGCCGAATCCCGCAATCATGCTGTTCAGGTCAAGCAGCATGCCGATGGTGACAAAGAACAGGCCGAGCAGCACGTCGCGGAACGGCTTGATATCCTCTTCCACCTGATAGCGGTATTCGGTTTCGGAAATCAGCATGCCGGCGACAAACGCACCCAGCGCCATGGAAAGCCCGGCCAGTTCAGTGATATAGGACAGACCCAGGGTGAACAGCAGCACGTTGAGCATGAACAGTTCGGAAGATTTCTGTCTTGCCACCAGGTGAAACCACGGACGCAACAGTTGCTGCCCGAAAATCAGCAGGGCGGCCAACACCACTGCGGCCTTGAGCATGGCAAGCGCGATGGTGATGGAAAGGTTGCCCGCACCGCTGGCCAGCGCCGGAATGATGATGATGAGCGGCACCACGGCCAGGTCCTGGAACAACAGCACGCCCATGATGTTCTGGCCGTGCGGCGTGTTCAGCTCTGCGCGCTCGACCAGCATCTTGCTGACGATCGCGGTGGAAGACATCGCCAATACGCCGCCCAGCGCCAGTCCGGCACGCCAATCCAGCCCGAAGAAAAGCGAGGTGAGCATGACCAGGAAAATGGTGGCCAGCACCTGCGCGGTGCCCAGGCCGAATACCGCACGCTGCATGATGCGCAGCCGCGCCAGGCTGAATTCCAGCCCGATGCTGAACATCAGGAACACCACACCGAATTCGGCCAGATGGCGCGTCTCCGGCGCATCGGGTATCCAGCCCAGCGCATGCGGCCCGATCAGGATGCCGACGATGAGATAGCCCAGCATCGCCGGCAGGCGCAGGATGCGGCACAGCACCACCACGCCCACGGCAGCGGCAAGCAGAATCAGCAGGAGTTGCAGCGAGTTGGTCATGTGCGTATTTCAGGGATCATTCAGATTCACCGTAACCGGATAATGCCTTAAGTAACGTGTCTTTTCAAAATTTCACCGCACTTCAAGTGCACTGCTATAATTCCCGCCATGAATAAGGCACTTTCTGTTACCACGCGTGCACTCGACCTGGCGCGCGAGGTGTTGAGCATCGAAGCCGCTGCGGTACGGGCGCTCACGCAACGCATCGACGAAACTTTCCTGCACGCGCTCAATATTATTCTATCCTGCGAGGGGCGGGTAATTGTCAGCGGCATGGGCAAGTCCGGGCATATCGCGCGCAAGATCGCCTCTACCCTGTCCAGCACCGGGACGCCGGCGTATTTTGTGCACCCTGCCGAGGCCAGCCACGGTGACCTCGGCATGATCACCTCCGAGGATGTGTTTATCGCGCTGTCGTATTCCGGCGAGAGCCAGGAATTGCTCACCATCGTGCCGGTCATCAAACGCCAGGGGGCGCGGCTCATCAGCCTGACCGGCAACCCGCAATCCAGCCTGGCGCAGGCTTCGGATGCACACCTCGATGCCGCCGTGGACAAGGAGGCCTGCCCGATGGGTCTGGCACCCACCGCCAGCACCACCGCAGCACTGGCTCTGGGAGATGCGCTCGCCGTAGCGCTGCTGGATGCCAAGGGATTTGGCGAGGAAGATTTCGCGCGCTCACATCCCGGCGGTAACCTCGGACGACGCCTGCTCACCCATGTGCGCGACATCATGCATACCGGCGCAGGAGTGCCCTTTGTCAGGGATGAAGCCTTGCTTTCCGAAGCCCTGTTGGAGATATCGCGCAAGCGGCTGGGTATGACCGCCATCGTGGACGATGCACAGCGCGTGCTGGGTATCTATACCGATGGCGATTTGCGCCGCACGCTGGAGAAACGCCTCGACTTTACCACCACCCCGGTTAACACCGTCATGTCACGCAATCCGCGCACCATCGGCCCGGACAATCTGGCAGCGGAAGCGGTACAATTAATGGAACAGCACAAAATCAGCCAGATGCTGGTGGTGGATGCCGGCAATAAGCTGATCGGTGCGCTGAATATGCATGACCTGCTGCGCGCGAAAGTTATCTGATGCTGTCAAATCAAGCCTGTCCTGAGCCTGATGTAACTACTAGCCATTCGACTAGGCTGCCAAAAAACGCCAGTCAAGTCGCTGGTTATGTCGAAGTGGCCAAATTTATCCGCCTCATCGCCTTCGACGTGGACGGCGTCATGACCGACGGCGGCCTCTACCTGTCCGATTCCGGCGAAGAGTTCAAGCGTTTCAACACGCTGGATGGGCATGGCATGAAAATGCTCAGTGCATCCGGAGTGGAGTTGGCCATCATCACCGGGCGCACTTCGCGTTGCGTCGAACTGCGCGCAAAAAATCTCGGTATTGCCCATTTGCACCAGGGTGTGGAAAGCAAGCTGGATACGATGCAAATGCTGCTCGGTAAACTCAACATCGCGCCGCAAGCAGCCGCCTTCATGGGCGATGATGTGGTGGACTTGCCGGTGATGCGCCATGTCGGGCTGGCCGTAAGCGTACCGGATGCGCCGCAGCTGGTGCGCGACCGCGCCCATTACGTTACCCGACGCGGCGGAGGCTATGGTGCAGTGCGTGAAGTGTGCGAACTGTTGATGTCGGCGCAGGGCACGCTGGATTCGCAGCTGGCCCCCTATTTAAACCCTCCTGTCTGACATGATGATAAGCCCGCTGCAACGGCTGCGCGAGTGGACCCCCCTGTTGCCGCTGCTGCTGCTGCTGGCAGCAACCCATTGGCTCAATCAGCAGGTACAGCCCTTGCCGGAGAAACCGGATAGCAGCAAGCGCCATGCCCCGGATTTTGTCGTAAGCAGGTTTTCCGCAACCACGTTGGATGAGCGGGGTAAGCAGCGCTTCCTCCTGTCCGCGCAGAAGTTGGTGCATTATCCCGATGATGACAGCACGCACATGGATGAACCGCGATTAACCAGCTTGTCTGCGGATACGCCGCCTGTTTACACTTCCGCCAAGCTGGGCGAACTGTCGAGCAAAGGCGATGAGGTATTCCTGCGTGACAATGTAAAAATCGTGCGTGCCGCCAGCGCCACACAAAGCGAAATGGTAGTTACTACCGCTTACCTGCACGTCATTCCAGATCGCGACCTGGCAGATACCGACCACCCTGTCACCATGGTGGATGCACACAACATCGTGCATGCAGTGGGTATGCGATTCGACAACAAGGCACGCGTGGTGAAGCTGCTCGCACAAGTCAGAAGCCAACATGAAACGAAACATTAAATACATTGCGCCCTTGCGGTATGCCATCCTGCTGGGCGCTGCACTGGCATGCCAGGTTGCGCCCTGCCACGCCGAGCGCGCCGACCGCGACAAGCCTATGCATCTGGAAGCTGACCAGGCCAATATCGATGATGCCAGGCATATCAGCACCTTCGATGGCAATGTCCAGGTTGTCAAGGGCACGATAGTCATACGTGGCGACAAGATGGTTGTCATTCAGGACAGCGAAGGCTTCAATCACGGCACGGTAACCGGACAGCCCGCCAGTTTCCGCCAGAAGCGCGAAGGTTTGGACGAGTATGTGGATGGCTATGGCGAGCGTATCGAGTATGACAGCAAGAATGAAACCATGGATTTGTTCGGTCATGCATACATGAAGCGCGCCCAGGACGAAGTGCGCGGCGAGCATATTACTTACAGCTCCAAGACGGAAATTTACCAGGTGCATGGCGCGCCCGGACAGTCTGCCAATGCTCCCGGCAAGGGGCGTGTGCACGCCATCATCCAACCCAAGGGCAAGAGTACCGCAACCGGCGCGGAAGCGGAATCGCTGCCGATCAAACCGGCTGGTACGCTGACCCAGCCAGAGGGCAATCAATGAGCGAACTGCGCGCCATCTCCCTGAATAAACGCTACCGTTCCCGCACCGTGGTGCATGATGTTTCGCTGTCGGTCATGAGCGGCGAGATCGTCGGGCTGCTGGGACCCAATGGCGCGGGGAAGACCACCTGTTTCTACATGATCGTGGGGTTGGTGGCCTCGGATGGCGGTGATATTTTCATCGACGGCAAGAATGTCACGCATATGCCGATACACCGCCGCGCGCGCCTGGGGTTGGGCTATCTGCCGCAGGAGGCATCCATTTTCCGCCGCCTTACCGTGGCGCAAAACATCCAGGCCGTGCTGGAGCTGCAAGGCTATGCGGATGATGAAATCGAGACACGGCAGGAGGAATTGCTGGAAGATTTGCATATCACCCATATCCGCAATAATCCTGCCATCAGCCTGTCCGGCGGTGAGCGGCGGCGTGTCGAAATTGCGCGTGCGCTGGCCACCAATCCGCGTTTCATCCTGCTGGATGAGCCATTTGCCGGGGTAGATCCGATCGCCGTGCTGGACATCCAGAAAATCATCAGCTTTCTCAAGGAACGTAGCATCGGTGTGCTGATTACCGACCATAATGTGCGCGAAACCCTGGGTATTTGCGACCGTGCCTACATTATTAACGCCGGTACGGTGATGGCGGAAGGCAAGCCCGATGAAATCATTTATAATGAGGGCGTGAGAAAAGTATACCTTGGTGAGCATTTCAAACTATAAGCGCACTAGGTGCGGCCTGTGTCCATAAGTTTTTATCTGCAAACCGAGCAATGAAGCAAACACTGCAACTCAGGCAATCCCAGCATCTGGCGCTTACTCCCCAGTTGCAGCAAGCTATTCGCCTGTTGCAACTCTCCACGCTTGAGGTCAATCAGGAGGTGGCGCGCCTGCTGGACGAAAACCCCATGCTCGAACGCGAGGACGAGGATAGCGGGCAGTCCTATGCGCATGGCGACGCCGCCTCCGGCTCGTCCGCTGAAAGCACCGCCGCCACTGCCGAGATGTCACCGCAGCAGAGCGGTGAAGAATGGTCAAGGGAAGAATGGGGTGAACCATCGTTTTCCGCCGCAGGCACACCGGACGACGATGAAGAAACCCGCCCGGAGGTCGTGGCGAACACCCCCAGCCTGCGCGAGCATCTCATCTGGCAGCTCAACATGAGCCAGCTTGATGCACGCGACAACAAAATCATCGGATTGTTGATTGATACGCTGGACGAGAACGGTTACCTGACCCAGCCGCTACAGGAAATTGCCGAACTGTTGCCGCAAGAACTAGGCGTCACGCTGGACGATCTGGAAACCGCATTGACGCAATTGCAGAACCTGGGAGAGCCAGGTGTCGGTGCGCGCGACTTGAGCGAATGCCTGACCCTGCAACTCAAGGCACTTCCTGAAGGCACGCCGGGCCGCGACCTGGCGCTACGCATAACGGCACAGCACCTCAATTTGCTGGCGGGACGCGACTTCGCCAGGCTGAAGAAGGCCCTGCAATGCGATGACGACGCCCTGCGCGCCGCACAAACCCTCATCGTCCGGCTCAATCCCAAACCCGGCGCGGAATTCGGGCAGCGCGCCGCCGATTATGTGGTGCCGGACGTGATGGTGGAGCGCCACCAGGGAAGCTGGCGCGTGCGCCTGAATACGGAAGCCATGCCGCGCCTGCGCATCAACCAGATGTATGCCGGCATCCTGCAACAGCGCGGCGAAAAAAACGCACAGCAGCTTTCCGGCCAATTGCAGGAAGCGCGCTGGTTCATCAAGAACCTGCAACAACGCTTCGATACCATCCTGCGTGTTTCACAGGCGATCGTTGATCGCCAGCGCCACTTCCTCGACTACGGCGAAATCGCCATGCGCCCGCTGGTGCTGCGCGAAATCGCCGAACAGCTCGAATTGCATGAATCCACGATCTCGCGCGTAACTACGCAGAAATTCATGCTCACCCCGCGCGGCATTTTCGAACTCAAATATTTTTTCGGCAGCGGGGTCGCAACCGAAAACGGTGGCACGTGTTCGTCCACGGCCATCCGTGAATTCATCAGGCAGTTTGTCAGCCGGGAAGACGCAGTCCATCCCCTGAGCGACAGCCGCATGTCCGAAATCCTGGCACAGCAGGGCATACTGGTTGCCCGGCGTACCGTGGCAAAATACCGGGAATCGCTGCATATCCTCCCGGCCAATCTTCGTAAATCACTCTAACCATAAGGAGCAAGCCATGAACCTCAATCTCAGCGGACACCATCTGGAAATCACCCCCGCCATCCGCGAGCATGTGCTCAGCAAACTCGGCAAAGTCAAACGCCACTTCGACCATGTGATTGACGTGAATGTCATCCTCTCGGTGGACAAACTCAAACAGAAGGCAGAGGCCAATGTCCACCTGAGCGGAAAGACCATTTTCGCGGAGTGCGACGATGAGAACCTGTATGTGGCCATCGACAATCTGATCGAAACGCTGGATCGCCAGATACTCAAGCACAAGGAGAAACACGCGACACGCCGCCATGATGCCTCCGGCAAGCATCCTATAGCAGAATAAGTCTATTGCAGGGCGGCTGACGATGGCCGCCCTTTGTTTTGCGGGCTGGGCAAAAATTCCCGCAAGCATCTTACCCGATAGGGTTGAAACCATGAATCTGATCAGCAAAATTTTACCGGTCGAAAATATCATGCTGGACGCCGAATCTTCCAGCAAGAAACGGGTGTTCGAGCGGGTCGGCATATTATTTGAAAATTCCCGGCAGATTGCGCGCAGCCAGGTGTTCGACAGCCTGTTCGCGCGGGAAAAGCTCGGCTCCACCGGTCTTGGGCAAGGCGTTGCCATCCCGCACGGGCGCATCAAAGGGTTGCGCGATGCCATTGCCGCTTTCGTCAAGACACAGGCACCGATTCCGTTTGACGCGCCGGACGGACAGTCGGTCAATCTTATTTTCGTGCTGCTGGTGCCGGAACGCGCTACCGACCTGCACCTGCAGCTGCTCGGCGAACTGGCGCAAATGTTCAGCGATAAGTCCTTCCGCGAACAACTGCTGTCCAGCAACGACCCTGTGTTTATCCATCAACTGTTTGCCAACTGGAAGGCTTGACAGCCGTGGCGCATGTCAATATCCGGCAACTATTCGAAGACAAGCGGGAAAAGTTGTCGCTGGATTGGGTTGCCGGTGAAGGGGGCGCTGCCAGAATACTCGACAGTGAACTGATCAACGCCTCCAGCAAGGGATTGATCGGGCACCTCAACCTGATCCACCCGAACTGGATACAGGTATTGAGCGGCATCGAATTCGACTACCTGAAAACACTGCAACCCTCCTCCTTCAGTGAGGTGATGGCGCAGCTGGAACGCAGCGGTACGCTATGCCTGATAGTGGCGGGCGCCGATGAGATTCCGCAGGCGCTGACAGACTACGCCAATCGCACGCACACCCCGCTGTTCCGCTCCAACATGTCCAGCGTACACATGATGTGGCTGGTGCGCCACTACATCATCAAGGAGCTGGCAGAATCAACCACGCGCCACGGCGTACTGCTCGACGTACTCGGCGTAGGCGTCCTTATTACCGGGGACAGCGGCGTGGGCAAGAGCGAACTGGGGCTGGAACTCATCACGCGCGGCAACGGCCTGGTGGCGGACGACATCATAGACCTGTACCGTATTTCCCCGGAAACACTGGAAGGACGCTGCCCGGAACTGCTGCGCGATTTTCTCGAGGTGCGCGGGCTGGGCGTGCTCAACATCCGCACCATGTTCGGTGAGACTGCTGTGCGGCGCAAAAAAAGCCTGAAACTCATCGTGCACCTGCATCGCCCGCACGGCGGCGACATGGCGCAGATGGAGCGGCTGCCGCTGCATGCCAGCCATCAGGAAATATTGGGTGTCAAAATCAATACGGTGAATATCCCGGTGATGGCCGGGCGCAACCTGGCGGTGCTGGTGGAAGCGGCGGCACGCAACTTCGTATTGCAGCAGCGCGGCATTGACAGCACGCAGGAATTCATCAGCCGCCATGATCAGCGGATGCAGGAACAATGATGCAGCTATTTTTGATCAGCGGTCTCTCCGGATCCGGCAAGAGTGTCGCGCTCAATGTGCTGGAAGACAGCGGCTACTACTGCGTGGACAATCTGCCCGCCGAACTGCTGCCCGCCCTCACGGACAACCTGCGCCAGGCCGGTTACGCCCGCATCGCCGTCAGCATAGACGTGCGCAACGCCGGCAGCGTACAACGGCTGCCGCACTACCTCGAGCAGCTCAGGCAGCTTGGTGTGGATACCCATTTGCTGTTTCTCGATGCGCAGACCGGCACGCTGGTGAAACGCTTTTCCGAAACGCGCCGCCGCCATCCGCTGGGCGACGACCGCCTCACCCTGCCGGAGTGCATCCGGCGCGAGCGCGAACTGCTCGCCGAGATCGGCAGCATCGGCCACCACATCGACACCAGCGAACTCGGCGCCAATGCGCTGCGCGCCTGGGTCAAGGATTTCATCCGGGTTGACCGCGCGCGCCTCACCCTGTTGTTCCAGTCATTCGGTTTCAAGAACGGCATCCCGCTCGACGCCGATTTCGTATTCGATGTGCGCTGCCTGCCCAACCCGCATTACGACCCGAGCCTGCGCCCCTTGAGCGGACGCGACGCGGCGGTAATAGAATTCCTCGAATGCACTCCAGACACACAGAAGATGTACGACGACATCCGCGGCTTCATCGAAAACTGGCTGCCCTGTTTCCTCGCCGACAACCGCAGCTATCTTACCGTAGCCATCGGCTGTACCGGCGGGCAGCACCGCTCGGTATATCTGGCGGAAAAACTGGCGCGCCATTTCAAAGCTCAGCAACAAGTGCTGCTGCGCCACCGCGAACTCGGCATGAATTGACTATGCATTCCCCACTCGCTTACCTCAAAGCCGGTGACTACCTGATACTCGTCTCAGGTTGCCTGCTCACGGTATTTCTTGCCCTCACCCTGTGGCAAGGCGGGGCGGCAGACAAGGCCATCATCCGCAGCGGCGGCAAGATATTCCGCGAAGTCCCGCTGTCGCGCGACCAGCTTATCGCCGTGCCGGGCCCGCTCGGCATCAGCCGCATCAGCATACACAACCGGCAGGCACGCATCGCCGCCGACCCCAGCCCGCGCCAATACTGCGTGCGCCAAGGCTGGCTGAAGCAGGCGGGCGAAATCGCCGTGTGCCTGCCTAACCAGGTCAGTATCGAATTGAGTGGTGGTAACAAACGCTATGACAGCCTCAACTACTAAAAACCGGGGGGAAGGGACAAGAGGGAAAGGAGAAGGGGCAAATCCATCCTCGATCCTTCTTGGCACTATGGCTGAGGATCACCACATCGCGCGCATGGCGGCGCTGGCGCTCGGCCTGTCGGTGCTGGAAGCGGCCATCCCGTCTCCGTTGCCGGGCGTGAAGCCGGGGCTGGCCAACATCGTCACCCTCATCGTGCTGGCACGCTATGGCTGGCGCACGGCGGTGTGGGTGTCGTTGCTGCGCGTGCTGGCGGGCGGGTTGCTGTTTGGCAACTTTCTCGCACCGGGATTTTTCCTCAGCCTTGGCGGCGCGCTGTGCAGCCTCGCCATGCTGGCTGCGAGCCAGCACCTGCCGCAACGCTGGTTCGGACCCGTCACCCACAGCATCCTCGCCGCCTTCGCGCATATCGCCGGGCAATTGTTGCTGGTGTATTTCTGGCTCATCCCGCATACCGGCCTGCTTTATCTTGTGCCCGTGTTCGCCGTTGCCGCATTATTGTTCGGCACGGTGAACGGATTGATCGCTGCACACTTTCTGAGTGAGCCGGACACTGATTTGGCGAAAGCTTACATCTTGAAAACACATTAACCACGGAACACACGGATGACACGGAAAAAGCGTAAGCTCGCGTACACTGACCGAAAGTTTTTTGGTTTTGATTCTTCCGTGTCATCCGTGTGTTCCGTGGTTCCAGATTTGGCCTTGTTAAGATGAAAATCATCACCCTGGCCATCACCGGCGCATCCGGCTTGCCTTATGCCGTGCGCCTGCTTGAATGCCTGCTGCAAAGCGGGCAGTGCGTGCATCTGGTGTATTCGCAGGCAGCACAGATCGTCGCCAAACAGGAGCTGGATTTCACGCTACCCAACCGTCCGCAGGATGCGGAAAAATTGTTGTGCGAACGCTTCGGAAAATTCAGCGGCGAACTGCGCGTGTTCGGGCGCGACGACTGGTATGCACCGATGGCCTCCGGCTCCAATCCCGGCGATGCGATGGTGATCTGCCCCTGCACCATGGGTACGCTGGCGGCAGTCGCGGCAGGGCTTGCCGACGACCTCATCACCCGCGCGGCGGATGTGATGCTCAAGGAAAAACGCCCGTTGATTTTAGTGCCGCGTGAAACGCCGTTCTCCGCCATTCATCTGGAGAATATGCTCAAACTTTCGCATGCGGGTGCCGTCATTCTGCCGCCCAATCCGGGGTTTTATCATCACCCGCAGAGTGTGCAGGATATTGTGGATTTTGTGGTGGCAAGGGTGCTCGACCATTTGGGGGTGGAGCATGGATTGGTGGGGAGATGGGGGGAATAGGCTGTCGGGGGCAGCCAGACGGCAAAGTCGCGGGGTGTGGCCCCCGCAGCCAGCCACTTTCTTTGTGCCCTCATCCGTTTGCTATGCAATCGTTCGATGTCCAGAAAGGCGGCGGGCTGTATATTTTCCCGATGGGGTTAGTGAGGTGGATAACGCGGAAGGCAAGCTGTTCGGTTACGCAAGAGCCGAAGTTTTCCTGGCGGGCATGGGCATTGGGGCAAGAATACCGGAGGAACTGCTGATGCTTCTGGAAGAGTTTCACGGAAGCACAAATTTTACCGGCGATATTACACTCGTGGAAGTTCAGGTATAAAGTAGCCGCCGGAGAAGACCACGCAGAGGCATGAGACAGGGACAACCATGAAATTCAGAATCTACCGCTACAATCCGGAAACCGATGCCCAGCCATCCATGCGGGATTACGAGCTGGACATCGAGGCGGGCGACAAGATGTTGCTGGACGCGCTGCTGCTGATCAAGGAGCAGGACGACAGCCTGAGCTTGCGCAAGTCTTGCCGCGAGGGCGTGTGCGGCTCGGACGCGATGAACATCAACGGGCGCAACGGCCTGGCCTGCATCACGCCGCTGTCCGCCCTGAAGCAGCCGATCGAGCTGCGCCCGCTGCCCGGCCTGCCGGTGATCCGCGACCTGATCGTGGACATGACGCAGTTCTTCAAGCAGTACCATTCGATCAAGCCGTATCTGGTGAACAACGACCCGCCGCCGGAGACCGAGCGCCTGCAATCGCCCGCCGAGCGCAAGGAGCTGGACGGCCTGTACGAGTGTATCCTGTGCGCATGCTGCACCACGGCCTGTCCCTCATTCTGGTGGAACCCGGATAAGTTCGTCGGCCCCGCCGGGCTGTTGCAGGCCTACCGCTTCCTCGCCGATACGCGCGACCATGCCACCAGCGAGCGCCTGGATAACCTGGAAGACCCGTACCGTTTGTTCCGTTGCCACACCATCATGAATTGCGTGGATGTGTGTCCCAAGGGGCTGAATCCCACGGAAGCCATCGGCAAGATAAAGGACTTGATGGTGAAGAGAACTGTATGAGGATTCAGGATGAAGGGGTGCCGAATCCTGAATCCCGCATTCTCGATCCTGTTTATACTGAGCGCGTGCGCTGGCGCTGCCGGCGCGGTTTGCTGGAACTGGATATTGTGCTGGAGCGCTTCATCGGACAATATTACTCCGGCCTGGATGATGCGCAGCAGGCCGTATTCGATGCACTGCTGGATATGCCCGATACCGAGTTGTGGGATGTGATTATGGGCAAGACGCCAGTACCGCAGGGGAATGAATATTGCGCGGTGCTGGAGTTAATCAAGGCGGCATGACCTGAAGACGATAACGATAGAGGGGGGATTATGACGAATAAGCGCATTGCAAAACTGACGCTGGACGACGGCAGGAGCGTCGAGTTGCCCATCCTGTCCGGTACGCTGGGGTCGGATGTGATTGATATTCATAACATCAGCAAGCTCGGGCTGTTCACTTACGACCCGGCGTTCTTCGTTACCGCCAGCTGTACTTCGAATATCACCTTCATTGACGGCGATGCCGGGCTGCTTTATTACCGGGGCTACCCGATCGAACAACTGGCCGAGCAATCCGATTTTCTCGAAGTGAGCTACCTGCTGTTGAACGGCGAATTGCCGGATGCCAAGCAGTCTGCCGGATTCAAGGACATCGTGACGCACCACACCATGGTGCATGACCAGATGGCGCGTTTCTTTTCCGGCTTCCGCCGCGATGCGCATCCGATGGCGGTGATGGTCGGCGTGGTGGGCGCGCTGTCCGCCTTCTATCACGATTCGCTGGATATCAACGACCCGCGACACCGCGAAATTTCGGCAATGCGCATGCTGGCGAAAGTGCCGACTATCGCGGCGATGGCGCACAAGTACTACACCGGCGCCCCGTTCATGTACCCGAAGAACAAATACAGCTACGCGGAGAACCTCATGTACATGATGTTCGCCATGCCGACGGAAGAATATGAACCGAACCCGGTGCTGGTGCGCGCGCTGGATCGCATCCTCATCCTGCATGCCGACCATGAGCAGAACGCTTCCACTTCGACGGTGCGCCTGGCAGGCTCGAGCGGGGCGAACCCGTTCGCCTGCATCGCTTCCGGCATTGCCGCACTGTGGGGTCCGGCGCACGGCGGCGCGAACGAGGCCGCGCTGAAAATGCTGGAAGAGGTCGGCGACATATCGCGCGCGAAGGAATACGTGCAGGGCGTGAAGGACAAGAAATACCGCCTGATGGGTTTCGGCCACCGCGTGTACAAGAACATGGATCCGCGCGCCGCTGTGATGCGCAAGACCTGCTATGAAGTGCTGAAGGAACTCAAGCTGGAAAACAACAAGCTGTTCGAGCTGGCGATGGAGCTGGAGCGCGTCGCCTTGAGCGACCCGTATTTCATCGAGCACAAGCTGTATCCGAACGTGGATTTCTATTCCGGCATCGTGTTGCGCGCGCTGGGCATTCCCACCAATATGTTCACGGTGATCTTCGCGGTGGCGCGCACCGTGGGCTGGATCTCGCAATGGAATGAAATGATCGCCGACACGGATCACAAGATCGGCCGCCCGCGCCAGCTGTACACGGGGGCGGCGCGGCGGGATTATGTGCCGATAGGCGGCAGGTAACTTTATCCAGGAGTGATGTATAGGCAGGCGCAGCTGGCCAGCCGCTATTTTTCGGTCAAATCCAGAAAGCCAGGCTAATGGACGCACCAGAAAAAAATTACATGCAGGCCATGCGCGACACGTCTCTGTTGTTCGGGATGAACAACGTGTATGTGGAAGGCCTGTACGAAGATTACCTCGCCAACCCGGGCAGCATACCCGATGCGTGGCAGGCATATTTCGATGCCCTCCTGCAAGCCACGCCCGGTGCGGCTCGCGAGGTGGCGCATAGCCCCGTCCAGCGCGCCTTCGCCGCCTTGCCCGGGCAGCCCGCAGCTATTTGTGCCACGGAGCGCAAACAGGTCTTTGTGTTGCAGCTCATCAACGCGCACCGCTTCCTCGGCGTGCGCACCGCCAGCCTCGATCCGCTCAACCGCCATGCCAAACCGGAAGTGCCGGAGCTTGATCCGGCGCACTACGGCTTGACCGGAGCGGACATGGACACCACGTTCGAGACCGGCTCGCTGGTGGCGGCACAGCGCATGACCCTGCGCGAAATTCTGCTGCTGTTGCGCCAGACTTATTGCGGCAGCATAGGCGCGGAGTACATGTACATCAGCGACATCGCGCAGAAACGCTGGATCCAGCAGCGCCTCGAAGGCGCACGCGGCGCGGCGAATTATTCCGCCGCACAACGCCGCGGCATCCTGGAGCGGCTCACTGCCGCCGAGACGCTGGAGCGTTATCTGCATACCAAATATGTCGGGCAGAAGCGCTTCTCGCTGGAGGGCGGCGAGACGCTGATCCCCCTGCTCGACCATCTGTTGCTGCGCGCCAGCGGGCAGGGCGTGCAGGAAACGGTGATCGGCATGGCGCACCGCGGACGGCTGAACGTGCTGGTGAATATCCTGGGCAAACTGCCGTCCATGCTGTTCGCCGAGTTTGAAGGCAAGCATGCCGGGCACCTGACTACGGGCGACGTGAAATATCACAACGGCTTCTCGTCCAACATCGCCATGCCCGGCGGCTCCATGCACGTCACGCTGGCATTCAATCCCTCGCATCTGGAAATCGTCAGCCCGGTGGTGGAAGGTTCGGTGCGCGCGCGCCAGCATACGCGGGGCGACCGTGACGGCAGCCGGGTGCTGCCGGTGCTGCTGCACGGCGACGCGGCATTTTCCGGACAGGGCGCGGTGATGGAAACGCTGGCCCTGTCGCAGACGCGCGGCTATCGCACCGGCGGCACGGTGCACATCATCATCAACAACCAGATCGGCTTCACCACTTCCGATCCGCGCGACACGCGCTCGTCGCTGTATTGCAGCGACGTGGCGAAGATGGTGGAAGCGCCGATTTTCCACGTCAATGCGGACGACCCCGAAGCGGTGCTGCTGGTGACGGAAATCGCGCTGGATTACCGCATGGAATTCCGCCGTGACGTGGTGATCGACCTGGTGTGCTTCCGCAAGCTGGGGCACAACGAGCAGGACGAGCCGCTGGTGACGCAGCCGTTCATGTACCGCTTCATCAACCGGCATCCCGGCACGCGCGCCCTGTACGCACAGCGCCTGGTGGCGGCGGCGGTGGTTGCGGCGGACGAACCGGGCGCGATGATTGCCGCTTACCGGCGCATGCTGGATGAGGGGATAAGCCCGGTAAAGACGGTGCACTCGGATATCGAGAGCGAACATGCTGCACGCTGGGCTAAATATAGTGCCGATATTTCCTGGGATATGCCGGTGGTGACGGCAGTGCCGCGCGAGCGTCTGCAATTTCTCGCGCAACGGCTGACCGATGTGCCGGAGAATTTCAAGCTGCATGCGCGCGTAGAAAAAGTCATTGCCGACCGGAGAGCGATGGGGCGCGGCGAGTTGCCGCTGGACTGGGGCATGGCGGAAAATCTGGCGTATGCCAGCCTGCTGGTCGAGGGCTATCCGGTGCGCCTCTCCGGGCAGGACAGCGGGCGCGGCACATTTTTCCATCGCCATGCCACGCTGCACGACCAGAACCGCGCGCAGTGGCAGGAGGGCTTGCATGTGCCGCTGAGCAACCTGCAAGCGCAGCAGGCGGATTTCGTGGTGATCGACTCCATCCTTTCCGAAGAAGCGGTGCTGGCTTTCGAGTACGGCTATGCCACCGCCGAGCCGGAGACGCTGGTGATCTGGGAAGCGCAGTTCGGCGATTTCGCCAACGGTGCGCAAGTGGTGATCGACCAGTTCATCACCTCGGGCGAGGCCAAGTGGGGGCGGAAGTGCGGGTTGGTGATGCTGTTGCCGCATGGCTATGAGGGGCAGGGGGCGGAGCATTCCTCGGGGCGCATCGAGCGTTACCTGCAACTGTGCGCCGACTACAACATCCAGGTGTGTGTTCCTTCCACACCGGCACAAATGTTCCATCTGCTGCGCCGCCAGATGCTGCGCCCCTTGCGCAAACCGCTGATCGTGTTTACGCCCAAAAGCCTGTTAAGAAGCAAGGATGCGGCATCAAAGCTGGATGACCTGGCGCAGGGAGAATTCCAGGCGGTGATTCCTGATGTGGATGTATGCGGCGTAGGAGCTCAATTTATTGGGCGGTCAGATGTCGCGCAGCACCCGCAAGGGGTACGCCGTGGTTGTAACGGGCTAAAGCCCGAACAACACACGCAGCAAGCTGTGCTCCTACCCGACAAGATCAAGCGCATCATCGCATGCAGCGGCAAGGTGTATTACGAACTGGCCGCCTCGCGCCGCGAACGCGGCATCACGGACATGGCCATCATCCGTGTGGAGCAGCTCTATCCTTTTCCGCACAAGGCCTTTGCCGAGCAGCTTGCCGCTTACCCGAACGCCACGGAACTGGTGTGGTGCCAGGAAGAACCGGGCAACCAGGGCGCGTGGCACCGTACCCAGCATTACCTGTTGCGCCACCTGCGTCCCGGCATGAAGCTGGATTACGCACTGCGCGCCTCCGCCCCCGCCCCGGCGGTGGGCTATCTCGCGCTGCACAACGAACAGCAGAAGGACGTGATCGCAGCCGCGTTCCGCCCCGATCTCGACATCAAGGTTATTCAAGGAGCCAGACACCATGAACATTGAAGTGAAAGTGCCGCAACTCTCCGAATCGGTCACCGAAGCCACGCTGGTTTCCTGGCACAAGCAGGTGGGCGAGGCGGTGCAGGAAGGCGAAAACCTGATCGATGTCGAGACCGACAAGGTGGTGCTGGAATTGCCCGCGATCAAGTCCGGCGTACTGGCAAAAATTTTCAAGCGGGATGGCGAGAAAGTG
>JAQTOM010000103.1 GCA_028713345.1 Gallionellaceae bacterium
AAAGTGCAGGGGAATAGCAAAGAGGGGCGCGGCAAGGAGAGGGGGGCGACCGATCCAGGCCGCACGGGTGCAGTGTACGTGCTCGAAAACGGCCAGGTCAAGCCGGTGCGCATTGCTGCCGGCATTACCGATAACCGCTTTACCGAAGTGCTGGGCGGCGACCTCAAGGAGGGTGGTGCGGTCATTATTGAGGACAAACAGCCGCCCGCCAAGAGTTCGACCTCTCCACCCGGCATGAGAATGTTCTGATGATGGAATCCGATAAACCGGGCTCCGACCCGGTTATCCGCATCGAGCGGCTATACAAGGAATATGTGACCGATGCCGGGCCGGTGCCGGTGCTGCATGAAGTGGCGGTCACGGTCATGCCCGGCGAGTTTATCGCCATCATGGGGCCGTCCGGTTCCGGCAAATCCACCTTCATGAACATTCTGGGCTGCCTGGATGTTGCCACCAGCGGCACCTATTTGCTCAATGGCCGCGACGTGAACACGCAGAGCCGCGACGAACTGGCGCATCTGCGCAACCAGGTGATCGGCTTTGTCTTCCAGGGTTTCAATCTGCTGCCGCGCGCCAGCCTGGAGGACAATGTCGCCCTGCCCCTGATCTACAGCGGCATACCGCGTGCCGCGCGCATGGCACGGGCTCACGAGATGCTGGAGAAGGTCGGCCTCGGCAATTACCGGCGCTCGCGCCCCAACCAGATTTCCGGCGGCCAGCAGCAGCGCGTCGCCATCGCGCGCGCGCTGGTCAACCACCCCAAGCTGATTCTCGCCGACGAGCCGACAGGCAATCTCGACACGCACACCAGCGAGGAGATCATGGCGCTGTTCACCGAACTCAACCGGCGCGACGGCATCACCATCGTCCTGGTCACGCACGAGTCGGACATCGCCGCCCATGCGCACCGGCTGGTGCGCCTGTCCGATGGGCACATCGTGTACGATGGCTTGGTCGCGCATGCCGCACCAGCCCATCTGGAGACGACGACATGATGAAAATGTTAAACGCAACCCCCGTAGGATGCGGTGAGGCACGAACCGCATCGTTCGCGTAACCCACACAACCGCAATGACCGAATACCGCCGCACCCATGCTCCCGGAGCAAGCTGGTTCTTCACGGTGAACCTCGCCCAACGCAAAGGTAATAGCCTGCTTGTCGACCATATCGACTCATTGCGCACAGCATTCGCAACAGTGCGAATCCGGCATCCGTTCCGCATGGATGCAGTGGTGATCTTGCCCGAGCACCTGCATTGCATCATGACTCTGCCGCAAGGCGATGCGGATTTTTCCACTCGCTGGAATTTGATCAAGGGCAATTTTTCCCGCACGCTCGGCAAAGGCGAACGCATCTCCGCAAGCCGTACAAAACGCGGTGAGAGAGGAATATGGCAACGACGCTTCTGGGAGCATCTGCTTCGCGACCAGGAAGATTTCAACCACCATGCAGATTACATCCATTGGAACCCGGTAAAACATGGTTGGGTGCGCCGTGTCGCCGATTGGCCGCATTCAAGTTTTCATGAATACGTGCGGCGAGGGATTTATACTGAAAACTGGGGTGGCGGCATGAACGAGGTTGCGGGCGGGGAATGACGCGAGCGATGCGGTTCGTGCCTCACCGCATCCTACGGAGCTGTATATGGGCATATGTACCCACGCGGAACGAATGATGATTAACTACTGCTTGCACCACGATAGCGAAATGAACAGCATGACGGTTTACAACGAAATGGTGGGCAACGCTTTGTCCTTCGACTTCGCTCAGGGCAGGCTTTTGCACACCCTATACAACTCATGATCGGCGCGATGCTCAGCGAAGCCTGGATGGCGATGGGCGCCAACCGTTTGCGCACCATCCTCACCATGCTCGGCATGGTCATCGGCGTCGGCGCCGTCATCCTGATGCTGGCCGTGGGACGGGGCGCCCAACAGCAAGTGCAGGCCTCCATCGCCTCGATGGGCAGCAACCTGTTCATCGTCCTTTCCGGCTCCACCACCTCCGGCGGCGTGCGCATGGGCGGCGGGGCAACGCCTACGCTGACCATCGCCGACGCCCAGGCCATAGAGGAGTTGAATTCCGTTCTGGCTGTCGCCCCTTCTGCACCCGGCACGGCGCAACTGGTATACGGCCCCAACAACTGGAGCACACAGATTGTCGGCACCACGCCGAACTTCCTCACGGTGCGCGATTGGCGGCTTTCCTCCGGCTTTCCCTTTACCGACCCGGACATCCGCTCCGCCACGCGGGTGGCCCTGCTGGGCCAGACCGTGGTGCGTAACCTGTTCGGCGACGAAGACCCCGTGGGCAAGACCATACGCATCAAGAACAGTCCATATGTCGTGCTCGGCGTGCTGGCGGCGAAGGGACAAAGTCTTGATGGCCGCGACCAGGACGACACCGTATTGGTTCCGGTAACCACCGCACAACGCAAGTTGTTCGGCACCCAGTTTGCCGGTACGGTCAGATTCATCTCCGTCCAGGCCGCTTCGGCCGAGGCGATGCCTTCAGTCGAGAGGTCTATCAATGAGCTGTTGCGCCAGCGCCACCGCATCCGCGAAGGGGCGGATAGCGATTTCACGGTGCGCAACCTCACCGCCATGGCGAACACTGCCGCCGAGACTGCGCAGGTCATGTCCCTGATGCTCGGCGCCATCGCCTCGGTATCGCTGCTGGTCGGCGGCATCGGCATCATGAACATCATGCTGGTGTCGGTGACCGAGCGCACGCGCGAGATCGGCATCCGCATGGCCATCGGCGCGTGCGGCAAGGATATCCTGCTGCAATTCCTGCTGGAAGCCATCATCATCTCCGTCATCGGTTGCATGATCGGGGTCGTCATTGGCGTCGGCGGCGCGCTTGCGGTGAACAAGGCCAGCGGCATGGCGGTGCTGATCACCATGAGTTCCATTGTCACCGCCTTTGTCGTTGCCGCCACCGTGGGTATCTTCTTCGGCTGGTATCCGGCGCACAAGGCATCAATGCTGCGGCCTATCGATGCGCTGCGCTTTCAGTAGCTGTCCGGCATCAAGTCATGAAAAATGAAATCTGATAGACTTGAAAAATTAGCAAACTGATAAATACACGGGTACACAAACCATGAAATCCAACAAGATTGCCCTGATCGCCATTCTGCTCTGGACCGTTACTATCGCAGTCATTGCGTGGTTCTTCATTCGCGGCAATACCGTGCCGGGAAACGACGGCAGGACTGCGGTGGTGCTCAGCGCGGATGAGCGCGATCTGGTGCTGCGCGAGATGCGCGGCCTTCTGGCCGCAACGCACGGGATCATGGAAGGACTCATTCACGAAGACATGCAGCAGGTTGCCAAGTCTTCGCGCTCGGCAGGCATGGCGGTTGCCGCCGACGTGAACCCGACAATAATAACCAAGCTGCCGCTGCCGTTCAAAAAACTCGGCATGAGCGTCCATCAGGAAATGGATGAAATCACCAAGGCCGCAGAAAGCGGCAAGCCCGCACCTGAGCTCATGAAAATGCTTTCCGGCACCGTATCGAAATGCGTCGCTTGCCATGCAGCGTGGCAGATCAAGACGGGCAACGCGGCAGAAAAATAATCCGGTAGAAATTTAACCCACACAAACAGAAACAGAAACACGACCATGACTGACACACTCAAGATCGGCCTCATTTCCATCAGCGACCGCGCCAGCAGCGGCGTCTACCAGGACGCCGGCCTGCCCGCGCTACAGGACTGGTTTACCCATGCGCTTGCCAGTCCCTGGCAAAGCACCACGCGCCTGATCCCGGATGAGCAGGCAGTGATCGAAGCCGCGTTGATTGAATTGGCCGACCGCGAAGGCTGCCACCTGATATTGACCACCGGCGGCACCGGCCCTGCGCCGCGCGATGTCACGCCGGAAGCCACGCTGGCCGTGGCGCACAAGGTGTTGCCCGGATTCGGCGAGCAGATGCGCGCGGTCAGCCTGCGCTATGTGCCGACCGCGATCCTGTCGCGCCAGGTGGGCGCAGTGCGCGGGCAAACCCTGATCCTGAACCTGCCGGGGCAGCCGAAGGCGATCAAGGAAACGCTGGATGGAATTTTCGCCGCCGTGCCTTACTGCATAGACCTGATCGGCGGGCCGTACATCGAAACCAATCCGGAAGTCATCAGCGCATTCCGTCCCAAGTCGGCGCAGCGCACCTCCTGAATCGTTGCACCGCCGTCGAAGACGGACACGGCGCTGACCGCGACAGCGGCGGCAAGCGCAAGTGAGCGGAGTTAACGAATTATTTGCGTTCAGGTGGCGGGGAGTTTTACAAGGAGCCCTTGACAGCCTCTAGATTGAGGCTCATCAGCCTGCCATCTTCCTTGCTCAGGTGCGGAATATAAGCTTGCGAATAATCATCGATGCCGGCATGTTCGGTCGTGCGCCAATCCCAGCGCCGCACCTCCATGAAACCTGTCTCAAGCAGATCGCGACGCAGCAAATCCTCGTCGAAAATCATCTTATGGAAGTCATATTCATCGCGCTGCCCCCCGACGATCAGGCCGACCAGGCCGGTAAGGCCATCCGCCAGCCCGCTCTCGTAATAAATCGCCGCGCATGCGGCGAAATCAGGAACTGACAGGCGCAGTACGCCGCCGGGCTTAAGCACCCGGAACCATTCCTTGAGTACCGCCTTATATTCATATCGCCCAAAGTGCTCCAGAACATGGCTGGCATAGATAAGGGATACGCTGGCATCCTCCATCGGCAACTGCTCTACCGGCCCGGTTATATCCACATGCGGGGCGGGCAGTGCATCCACATGGACGAACCCCGGTATATGACGCGGGCCACAACCCAGATGAAGTTTCAT
>JAQTOM010000030.1:0-5689 GCA_028713345.1 Gallionellaceae bacterium
TGTCGCGGCTGATTTGAAAAGGAAACGTTATGGCCGCAAAACCGGGTGAACGCAAACTGCAAATCCTGCAAACCATAGCCGGAATGCTGGAGCAACCCAAGGGCGAGAAGATCACCACTGCGCTGCTCGCCGCCAAACTGGAGCTTTCGGAAGCCGCGCTGTACCGCCACTTCGCCAGCAAGGCGCAGATGTTCGAGGGACTGATCGAATTCATTGAGCAGACCGTGTTCGGGCTGATAAATAAAATCACCGCCGAAGAAAGCAGCGGATTGAAACAGGCCGAGAGCATTATTGCCATGCTGCTCGGTTTCGCGCAGAAGAATCGCGGCATGACGCGCGTGCTGATCGGCGATGCCCTGGTGAACGAGGATGAGCGCCTGCAACAGCGCATCAACCAGTTATTCGACCGCATCGAAACCACGCTCAAGCAGTCGTTGCGCATTGCCGTCAGCCAGGGCGATCTGGGCGGCGATGCCGAGGTGGGCGCACATGCCAACCTTTTGCTGTGCTATGTCATCGGGCGCTGGCAGCAGTTCGGCAAGAGCGGCTTCACGCGCGACCCGATGGCGCAATGGCCGCAGCAGTGGGCAATACTTTCGCGCAAATAAGTTATTCGCGCCATGATCCTGATCCTTGCATCCAATACCGACCAGCAGAGCGCGGGCTACCGGCAACTGATGGTGCACCTTACAGGGTTGCAAGGCATCACTACGCGTGTGCATGTCGAGCCTGGCAGCGAACAGACCCTGATCGAGATATACCTCATCGGCAACACCCAGCCGCTGGATGTTGCGGACATGCAGAACCTGCCCTGCGTCGAGCGCGTGGTGCGCGTGTCGGAGGAGTACCGCATTCTCGGGCGGCACAAGGATGACTTGCGCCCTTCGCATTTCGATTACAACGGCGTGCGCTTCGGGCAGGACACGCTCAACGTGTTTGCCGGGCTGTGCGCGGTGGATTGCCCGGAGCACGTCGAGCTCATGCTGAAGGCGTTGCGCGACAACGGCCAGGTGTGCACGCGCATGGGCGCATACAAGCCGCGCACCAGCCCGTATGCCTTCCAGGGGCACGGCAGGAATTGCCTGCCATATGTGTTCGAACTGGCGGGCAAGTACGGCATGAAGGTGATCGCGATGGAAATCACCCACGAATCGCATCTCGACGAAATCCGCGCCGCGCTGAAACAGACCGGCAATTCCACCGGCGTGATGCTGCAGATCGGCACGCGCAACACGCAGAATTTCGAATTGCTCAAGATCGTCGGACGCCAGCAGGAATTCCCGGTGCTGCTCAAGCGCGGCTTCGGCATCACGCTGGACGAATCGCTCAACGCCGCCGAATACCTGGCCAGCGAAGGAAACCGTAACGTGGTGTTTGGCCTGCGCGGCATGAAGACCAACATGGGCGACCCGCACCGCAACCTGGTGGACTTCGCGCATGTGCCGGTGGTCAAGCGCCTGACGCGCATGCCGGTGTGTGTTGATCCATCGCATTCGGTCGGCACCCGCGCCGCCGCACCGGACGGCATTCTCGATGTGATGCACATCACCGCGCAGGGCGTGCTGGCCGGCGCCAACATGGTGCTGGTGGATTTTCATCCCGCTCCCGCCAAGGCGCTGGTGGACGGCCCGCAGGCGCTGTTGCTGAAAGAGCTGCCGCATTTTCTCGAGGACGTGCAGATCGCGCGCACGGCGTATCTCAAGCGCCTGGCGTTGCAGCAGCGTTACCAGAATATGTAGCGTGTCTTCCGGTTGAACGAACAGGAGAATGAACCCATGAAGAAATCCTATCCCGCAATCCTGGTTGTCATCGCGGTCGTGGCTGTTGCCCTGTTCTTCTGGTTCAGCAACCCGCTCGGCTCGATATTGAAGGCTGCCATCGAGAAATTCGGCCCCGAAATGACGCAGGCGGCGGTACGCGTCAGCAAGGTGGATATATCACCCACTACCGGACAAGGTGGGCTATCAGGCCTGCTGCTGGGCAATCCCAGGGGATTCAAGACCGGCTATGCGCTGAAAGCGAACAATATCGAGGTGGAGATCGATGTTGCCAGCATCACGAAAGATGTGGTGGTGATCCACAAGATACTGATTGATTCGCCGCACATCATCTATGAGAAGGGCAACGGCGGCACCAACTTCGATGCGATCCAGCGCAATGTCGAGCAATATCTCGGTGTGGATCGCGGCAAGGGCAAGAGCGCCGACAAGGAGCCGGGCAAAAAATTGATTATCGAGGTTTTCAGTATCCGTAATGCCAAGGTCAGCTATGGCGGTGCGCTTGATCTTTCTTTACCGGACATCGAACTGCACAATATTGGCAAGGACAAGGGCGGCGCCAGCCCGGCATCCGTGGTGAAGTCCATTATTGGCGCGGTAAATGGCAAGCTGGCCGGGTCAATTGCAAAAGGTGTGGTGGAAGGGGTGGGTAGTGCGGTGAAGGGCGTGGGCAGTTTGTTCGGGAAGTGATTTAACAAGCCAATGTAACTTGAACACGCTGCCATTGCACGAGCGAAAATTTTGGGGAGAGCACTGATGGTTGAACTGGCTGCGGACCAGATCGAAGCGGCAATGAAGGACAGCAACAGCTGATTGCCTTTCAGTTCTACGATAAGCTGGTGCAATAAAGCCTCCGGCTTTTCTTCCGTGTACTCCGTGGTTAACCGGTCTTCCCATTACTGCTTTTCCAGGCACGCCAGATATATTGCAGCATCCGGCGCCGTGCCATTGCGCTGCGCCTGCCAGATCATCTCGCCCAGGCATTCCATCATGCGGTGCTGCGCTTCGTGTTCCGATTCTAAACGCTGCGTCAAACGCTCGAAATGCGCACGGATGCCGTGCGGCTGGCCGATGGAAATCTGCTCCTCGATGGTGAGGTGCATCATCAGGTGCAGGAACGGGTTGGTCGCGCCGTGCTCCGGTGCGTAGTCCTTATCCTGATAACGCACGGGGTCTGCCAGCAGGCCATGGAATTCTGGATGCTTCTCGATGAGTTGCGCGGTGAGGTCTTCCAGCGGCGTGAGCAGTGCGCTCTCGCGCCGCTTGCGCCAGGTTTCAAACAAAAAATTGCGTGCCTGGTCACGCGTCGGGTTGAACATCAGATCGTCTTCTCCTTGTATTCGCACAAGTCCGCTATCAAACACTCGCTGCACTTCGGCTTGCGCGCCTGGCACACATAGCGCCCGTGCAGGATCAACCAGTGGTGCGCGTCGTGCTTGAATTCATCCGGCACAGACTTGAGCAGATTGTTTTCCACCTCCAGCACATCCTTGCCGGGCGCGATGCCGGTACGGTTGGCCACGCGAAACACATGCGTGTCCACCGCGATGGTGGGCTGGCCGAAGGCGGTGTTGAGGATCACGTTGGCCGTCTTGCGCCCCACACCGGGCAGCGCTTCCAGCGCCTCGCGCGCCCGCGGCACCTTGCCGCCATGCCTTTCCAGCAGAAGCTTGCAGGCCTGCATGATGTGCCTGGTTTTGGTCTTGTACAGGCCGATACGCTGCACGTATTCACGCAGTTTTTCTTCACCGAGGTCGAGCAATGCCTGTGGCGTGTTGGCGACCGGGAATAAAATTCGCGTGGCGGCATTCACGCTCACATCCGTGGCCTGCGCCGAGAGGATCACTGCAACCAGCAGCTCGAACGGCGTGCGGTATTCCAGCTCGGTTTTCGGGTGCGGCTTGGCGGCGCGGAAGCGCGTGAATATCTCGCGGCGTTTAGCTAAGTTCACAGTGTTTACCGCAGCCGCACGCCAGCTTCACGGGCGATCTGACAAATGAGGCGCTTCTTGCGGTTGTTCACCATCAGGCCAACCGGGTGGCCCAACATCTGTTCCAGCGCGATGCTGGCGCGTGCCGTCTCGTGCAGCAACACGCCGGGTAAAGGCATTCTTGCGTAAAGGTCCGCATTCCCGCCATGCCTGGCATCGTACACACGCGAACCGAACAGCCACATCTCCGCCGTACCCAGATAATCGCGGATGACGGCAACAGCTTGCCCGGCTTGTGTGGGGGTGATGCGCATATCTTGTTTCCTAGAAACCTGCGGGCATTTTACATGACAACATTTGGAATGTCGGGGTGATTGATTTTGTTTTTTGCAGGACAGGTTTCCCCGTAAGTACAATACATGACACAATTCACGGCGTACCTGTGGCCTGTTTCGCCAATACTCGAGCATTGTCCCGCAATGCGGTAAAATACTTTCCTTTGTCGCGATCCCACACCTAACATGACCGCACGTTTGCGCGAAATTCCCTACAACTACACTTCATTCTCCGACCGCGAAATCACCATTCGCATTCTGGGCAGCGAGGCGTGGAACATCATCAATAGCCTGCGCGCGGAGCGCCGCACCGGGCGCTCCGCGCGCATGTTATACGAGGTGCTGGGCGATATCTGGGTGTTGTTGCGCAACCCGTATTTGCAGGATGATCTGTTGGGCAACCCGAAACGGCGCGGTGCGCTGATCCGTGCCTTGCGCCATCGTCTGCACGCCATCGAGCAGCGCCGCCAGGATAACGAAGGGGTGAAGCGCCTGCTGGAACTGGCACACCATGCGATCAACGAGTTTTCCGCCGAATTCGAGGCCACCCTGCAATTGCGCCGCCGCGTATTGCGCGTATTGAGCCGCATCACGCGCCGCGACAACATCCAGTTCGACGGCCTGGCGCGCGTCTCGCACGTGACCGACGCCACCGACTGGCGCGTGGAATACCCGTTTGTGGTGCTGCACCCCGACACGGAAGAAGAAGTCGCACCCTTGGTGCGTGCCTGCATCGAACTCAAGCTGACCATCATCCCGCGCGGCGGCGGCACCGGCTACAGCGGCGGCGCGGTGCCGCTGGACAAACGCTCTGCCGTGATCAACACCGAGAAACTGGACACGTTCTCCGCCGTGGAATCGCTGCAATTGCCCGGATTGAACGCAGCCACGGCCACCATCCATTGCGGCGCGGGTGTGGTGACGCGCCGCGTGATGGAAGCGGCGGAAGCCAGCGGCCAGGTATTCGCGGTTGATCCGACCTCGGCGGACGCCTCATGCATCGGCGGCAACATCGCCATGAACGCGGGCGGCAAGAAGGCCGTGCTGTGGGGCACCGCGCTGGACAATCTGGCCTCGTGGCGCATGGTCACACCGGACGGGCTGTGGATGACGGTGGATCGGCTGGAACACAACCTCGGCAAGATCCATGACGTGGATGTGGCGCGCTTCCGCATCAGCCGTTTCGAGCCGGATGGCAAGACGCCGCACGGCGCGCCGCAGATACTGGAGATACCCGGCAACAAATTCCGCAAGAGCGGGCTGGGCAAGGACGTGACCGACAAGTTCCTGTCCGGCCTGCCGGGTATCCAGAAGGAAGGCTGCGACGGCATCATCACTTCGGCGCGCTTCATCCTGCACCGCGCGCACCAATACACGCGCACGGTGTGCCTGGAGTTTTTCGGTCAGGTACATGAAGCTGTTCCCGCCATAGTCGAAATAGTGAACTATTTCGACTATGGCGGGTTACGGGTTACGGGTTACGGGCCAGAACCCGAAACCGAAACCCAAAACCCAGAACCCGAAACCCAAAACCCAAAACCGCGAGCCTTGCTGGCCGGGCTGGAACACCTGGACGAGCGTTATCTGAAGGCGGTGGGCTATGCCACCAAGTCGCGGCGCGGCACGCGGCCCAAGATGGTGCTGCT
>JAQTOM010000030.1:5789-21792 GCA_028713345.1 Gallionellaceae bacterium
CCGAAACCCAAAACCCAAAACCGCGAGCCTTGCTGGCCGGGCTGGAACACCTGGACGAGCGTTATCTGAAGGCGGTGGGCTATGCCACCAAGTCGCGGCGCGGCACGCGGCCCAAGATGGTGCTGCTCGCCGACGTGGCGGGCGACGACGAGACCGCCGTGGCACAGGCTGCCTCGGAAATCGTGCGCCTGGCCAATCTGCGCAGCGGCGAAGGCTTCATCGCGGTGTCCGCCGAGGCGCGCAAGAAATTCTGGCTGGACCGTGCGCGCACCGCCGCCATCGCCAGGCATACCAACGCGTTCAAGATCAACGAGGACGTGGTCATTCCGCTGCCGCGCATGGGCGACTACTGCGACGGCATAGAGCGCATCAATATCGAGCTGTCGCTGCATAACAAACTCAAACTACTGGACGCGCTGGGTGAATTCTTCAACGGCGAATTGCCGCTGCACTATCAGGATGATGCTCAATTGGGCAGCGCCGAACTGCTCGGCAACCGTCAGCAACAGGCGCAGGAACTGCTGGCGGAGGTGCGCGCGCGCTGGCAGTGGCTGCTGGATAATCTGGATGCGCCGCTGCTCCAGCTCCCCTCGCCCCCCGGGGGAGGGGCTGGGGGTGAGGGAGCGCCCGTTGAAGCAAGTGCTCCGAATGGCGCGCGCTCCCTCACCCTGGCCCTCTCCCAAAGGGAGAGGGAACTGGCGGCTGGCGATGCCACATGCAAGGTGGTGTTCGACGCCGTGCAGCGCCATTTCATCCGCGCCTCGTGGAAGCGCGAAGTGCGCGAGCCGCTGCGCCAGATTTTCAGCGGGCGCACTTACCAGCCCATTCTTGACCAGTGCAACGCCATCCATCAGGGGGTGTTGAAGAGCCGTGTGTTCGTCGCGCTGCACATGCACGCGGGCGACGGCAACGTGCATACCAACATTCCGGTGAACTCGGATGACTACGCCATGCTGCAACAGGCCTATGGCGCGGTGGAGCGCATCATGCGCCTGGCGAAAGACCTGGGCGGCGTGATTTCCGGCGAGCACGGCATCGGCATCACCAAATTTGATTTCCTCGAGCCGCAGGAGATCGCCGCATTCGCCGCCTACAAGCAGCAGATCGACCCCGAGGGCCGTTTCAACAAGGGCAAGCTGCTGGCCGGCGGCAACCTGGAGCGCGCCTACACGCCCAGCTTTAACCTTATGGAGCTGGAAAGCCTGATCCTGGAAAAGAGCGAACTGGGCGAAATTTCCGATTCGATCAAGGATTGCCTGCGCTGCGGCAAGTGCAAGCCGGTGTGTTCCACCCATGTGCCGCGCGCCAACCTGCTGTACTCGCCGCGCAACAAGATCCTCGCCACCTCGCTGCTGATCGAGGCATTTCTATATGAGGAGCAGACACGGCGCGGCGTTTCCATTGCGCACTTCGATGAGTTCAACGATGTGGCGGATCACTGCACGGTGTGCCACAAATGCAAGGCACCCTGCCCGGTGGATATCGATTTCGGCGATGTGTCGATTGCCATGCGCAATTTCCTGCGCAAGCAGGGCAAGAAGAAATTCAATCCGGGCAAGGCGGCCTCGATATTTTTTCTCAATGCCACCGACCCGGCCACCATCAAGCTGGTGCGCAAGCTGATGATCGAGTGGGGCTACAAGGCGCAACGCATCGGCTACCGGCTCGCCAGGCGTTTCGGCCTGTTCCAGGGCCAGACTGCGCATCCTCCAGCCACGGTGGGCCCACCTCCTTATGCTTCGCCGCTGGTCCGCGCGCAGGTAATCCACTTCGTCAACAAGCCGATGCCCGGCAATCTGCCGAAGAAGACTTCGCGCGCGTTGCTCGACATCGAGGACAGCGCCGTGGTGCCGGTGATCCGCGATCCGCACAAGGTGAACGAAGATTCCGAGGCGGTGTTTTATTTTCCCGGCTGCGGCTCGGAGCGCCTGTTCGGGCAGGTGGGGCTGGCCACACAGGCGATGCTGTACGACATCGGTGCCATCACCGTGCTGCCGCCAGGCTATCTGTGCTGCGGCTATCCGCAAACCGCATCCGGCGATGAAGACAAGGGCAGCCAGATCACCACCAGCAACCGCGTGCTGTTCCACCGCGTGGCCAACACGCTCAATTATCTGGACATCAAGACCGTGGTGGTGTCGTGCGGCACCTGCATGGACCAGTTGCTGCACTACCAGTTCGACAAGATTTTCCCCGGCTGCCGCTTGCTCGACATCCACGAGTACCTTATGGAGAAAGGCGTAAAATTGCAAGGCGTACAAGGCACGCGCTTCATGTACCACGACCCCTGCCACACGCCGATGAAAACCCACCAGCCGCTGAAGGTGGTGAATGAGCTGATGGGCGCCCCTGTCACCCTGAATGACCGCTGCTGCGGCGAATCCGGCACGCTGGCAGTGGCGCGCCCGGACATCTCGACCCAGGTGCGTTTCCGCAAGGAAGAGGAGATGCGCAAGGGCGCGGACGCGCTGCGCGCCGACGGCCACAGCGGCGAGGTCAAGGTGCTCACCTCCTGCCCGGCTTGCCTGCAGGGGCTTTCACGCTACAATGATGATTCCGGCACGACGGCAGAATACATTGTGGTGGAAATGGCCAGGCAGTTGCTGGGCGAAAACTGGATGGCCGATTACGTGGGCAAGGCCAACCATGGCGGGATCGAACGTGTGCTGCTTTAAGGAATTTCTGATCAAGTCCCACATGACCGCGCATAAGCTGCCATGCTGACCCTGCCGCTCGAACCCACCGACGACCTCGCCAGCCCGGCATTCAAGGATGTCGCCAGTTGCGCGCAGTGGTTGGGACAACTCCAGCTTACCAACCTGCACCTGGCGCATGGCAAGTTGCGCGCGCAACTGGATGAATTCAACCGTTACCCGATGCGCTGCCTGGAACGCATGCACACCCTGGAAACGCTGCGCGAGACGGTGGCGTCCGTGCAGGCCGATTATGCCAAAAAGCTGGTTGCCAAAAAGCTGCCGCTGAGCGCGGACGAGCTTACCGTGTTCGTTGCCATCATCGGGCTGTGGCAGGGAATGGTCACCGGCTACCGGCGCTGCCTGCAAGACTATATGGCGGGTAATGCACAGCTTTCCCCTTATGGCGCGCTGCTGTGCCAGCGCTGCCTGTTGTATAGCGGCTTGCAAATCTTTGAATACCTGCGCAGCGGCTATGAATTCGATAGCGGGCTGTGGCGTCAATTGCATGCGTTGTATGCCTTCAGCGAAGAGCGGGGTTTGCAACTGGAGGAAGTGGCCGGCAACCTCAACGGCAACACCCATCCTGCATCGTGCTGTGCCACTTATGCCAGGATATTGCTCGCCTGCCATGCCAACCGGCCAGAATTGACACGCAAACAATTGCAGCTGATGGATCGCTGGTTGACGCTGTGGAGTTCGACCATCACCGTGGAGCGTAACTATACCGTCAGCAAGGGCGATGCCCTTCCTCTGGCGGTTGATCTGGACAGCCGGCAAGGCCTGCAACTTACCCGGCAAATAAACCCGTCGGGCAACGTGCGTTATTTGGCGATGATGCCGTTAAGCAAGCTGTTGCGCGTAAAGCTGATCCTGCTGCAACAGGGGCAATCACCGCAGCAACTGGACCTGGGGGAGGGTTGTAGCAGTGCTGAATGCTCGGAATTTCTCAACTATTTACACCAGTGCTGGTGTGAAGAACGCGGCAATCGCCTGGCAGAGCGCCACGAAGCGTTACAGGATGCGCAGGTGTGCTATGGTATGGAAAGCTGCTTTGCATATGTCGCAAACAAGCCGTTCAAGCAGCCTGCCGGAGGCTCGGGTGTGGACACCCTCTCCCGCAAGCAGATCGAATCCTTTGGGCGCGTATTGAGCGATGCCGACCGTCACGATCTGGCGCTGATGGGCTATTTGCTGGAAATATGGCAGATTGAAGATGAAAGCATCTGCGGTGTGCGTCTGATCCGGAAAGAGGGCAGGGGCGCAAGGCTAGGCACAAGCCAGCTTATTGCGGTGCGTCCGGCCAATGCCAAGGCCTTCATGCTGGGTATAGTCAGCTGGGTCAAGGTCACACAGGCAGGGCGGCTGCACGCGGGTGTGCGCTACCTGCCCGGCATACCGCAAGCCATCGCCCTGAAAGCCTCCGGGGTGAATGCCAGTGCAACGGATAAATATAGCGCAGCACTGTTGCTGCCTGCCATGCCTGCGCTAAAAACGCCGGCCAGCCTGGTTATCCCGCGTGACGGGTTCCAGCCTGGCCGGGTGGTTGAAATTGTCCAGATGGAAAAAGAAAAGTTGAATCTGCGAATGGACTTCAGCGTAGAAAAAGGTTTGGACTACGAACGGGTAAGCTTTACACAGGTGTGATACGGCGTGCGCAGAATGTAATGAAATCTGGCAGGGGGCGTCCCACGCCGCTTATATTGGTGCGCAGGACGCCCCTACGGAAAATCCACTTTTGATTTGGGAGTGGAATAATACGACAGGTTAAGGGGTTCACTCAGGTAAAAATAAGCAAATTGCCTGCTTTGTCGTGTTTTATATGCCCTGCTTCCTCAGTTGCGTAAAAACGGTTATCATAAAAATGAAGCCAATCCTGGCTGTTGCAAGACCTCATCAAACAGAGCATTACGGACTGTTAACAAATGATAGAAGCCGGCAGTGGAGAGAAAGCAGCTTCAGTTGTTCCGCTATCGCTACCAGTAGCGGTGAATGCGGGCAGCAGGGTTAACTGTGGTTGTGCATGTTTTCAATGCCAGCCACCAGAAATGATCCCGTGCAGGTGATGCCTCCATGCCGAAAGCTGCCCCATTGGAACCGGCAATCAGGGAAAAGGCGACCCAGAACGTCCCGCCCGGGCTGATCAAGGTGCTGCTGGCGGACGATCATCCAGTGGTGCGGGATGGCTATCGCAACCTGCTGGAAAGTGTGCATGATATCCAGGTGATAGCGGAAGCTGACAACGGTGAAGCCTGTTGCAACTGTTACAAAAATTATGCGCCGGACGTGGTGGTTCTCGATCTCAACATGCCGGGCATCGACGGCCTGGAAACCATACGCCGCATCAAGGCCATGAGTCAAGAGGCGCGCATCCTGGTGTTCAGCATGCATGGCAGTGAAACCATTATCTGGCAAGTGATGAGGTTAGGCGCCAAGGGCTATCTGGACAAAAAGAGCGGCAAGCAACAAATGGTAAAAGCGGTGCGCCAGGTGGCACAAGGAGAAATATTCATTGACGCCGAATATGTTACGCACGCAGCTCTACAGAAATTGTTTGCCGCTCCTAAAGATCCCCTGAGTGCGCTTTCTTCACGTGAATTCCAGATATTCAAAATGCTGGCGGAAGGACATTCGATAATCGGAATCGCCGCCGCAATTTCCATCAGCCCCAAAACCGTCGGCGGCCACCACACCAACATCATGAAGAAGCTGGCGATTCATAACGATGCCGAGCTTACCCGCATGGCCATCCGCTGCAACGTCATCGAGCCGTGAATTTCTTCAGCCTGAGCGCATCAGCAAGGCGCAGCATGGCCCATATGCTCTGCCGGCATGTGATTCCTGAACAAACCACACATGGCTACGCGGATTTTATCCAGAAGTTATCCAAGGATTTTCCTTGGGTCAAAACAGGCAGTTTGCTTATTCCTTTTTCATGCCTGTCTCATTACTATCACCTTCCCGGAACACATCGCCAAGTGAAGGAGAAAGGTCATGGAACTGGAAGATGTTCACGTCATCGCAAATTCCCATCAACTCCAATCCAATGGCATGGAGATGGGCGGTAACTGTCTGGTATACCGGATTACCCCTGATTTAGCGGAGTGTATGGTTGCCGGTTGTCTCTGCCAATGGAAATATCCCTATGGAAATTCAGAATTCTGTATGCACCCATTAGTGAAGCAATTCGCCGAGCTGCACCCGGCACGCTAATCAGCCTTAGCGGGGCCAAAGAAGACACAGCGCTGCAATAAACGGAGAAACAGATTGGGTTCGACCAGAACGATTACGCGCGTCAAGCATCGCCGCAGGTTATCAGAAGGATTCAGATGCGACGCAGGGGAAGGGGCGTGCTTCTCAACCGACAACCGCTACGGTTGTGCAGAGTAGTGCGAGAGGGGTATGCTTGCTGCAAGCCGAGGACAGTATGGCTGCGCGAGAGGAAAAGCATGGTACGCAAATGGCATGGGGGTGTTTATGAATGAAAAAGATAAATTCTATGCGCCCATCGACAAGCAGCAGGATTGCCTGGCCGGAATGAGGCCTCTGGGGCGTAAGGAAGATTTGGACTTGCTGCCCCAGCCTGTAGCCACGTTCCAGACCACCTCAACCGTCAGCACGCCAATATGCGAACTGCATGGGCAGAGCTCTCGGCGCGAACAAGCGATGAAGGGCCTCTCATATGAGGGGCGCAAGCGCACAGAGGGCGCGCTCAAGAAATCGGCTCAGTGGTTCAACCTGTATTTTCAGCAGACACCGCTTGCCGTGATCGAATGGGACACCGATTCCAGGGTCGTTGACTGGAATCCATCAGCAGAAACCATTTTCGGTTATAGGAAAGCGGAAGCGCTGGGCCGCTCTGCGATGGAATTGATACTGCCGGAAAGCGCCAAACAGCATGTCGCTGAGATCTGGAATGCGCTATTGACTGGACAAGGTAAATTCGGCAGCATCAATGAAAATATCACCAAGGATGGGAAGACGGTATTCTGTGAGTGGTACAACACCCCGCTCATTGACGATAGCGGCCAAGTGATCGGCGTCGCCTCTCTCGCGCAGGATGTGACAGGGCGGAAGACGGCGGAGCAGCGGCTTCAATTTCTGTCCTACTTCGATGAATTGACGGGTTTGCCCAACCGCGCGTTGTTCACGGATCGCCTTTCCCAAGCCACCGTCGATGCTCATCGTCATGGGCGGCTGGTTGGCGTGATGCTCATGGATATGGATCACTTCAAGATCGTCAATGACGCACTGGGGCACGAGGCCGGAAACTTGCTGCTGCAAGCAGTGGCCGCAAGACTGAAACACTGCTTACGGGAGGTGGACACGGTTGCGCGCTTTGGAGATGACGAGTTCGCGGTCATTCTGGCAGACATATCGAATGCCGAGGATGTGGTGCAGGTAGCGCAGAAGATTCTCGAAGCATTTAAAAATCCCTTCGAGGTTTCCGACAGAGAGTTGTTCATTACGCTCAGCATCGGCATCGCTCTGTATCCGTTCGATGACGGCGATATCCAGAGCCTGCTCCGGGATGCAGGTTCGGCCATGTATCGGGCCAAAGAACTGGGGCGGGACAATTTCCAGTTTTATTCCGCTGAAATGACCGCCCGAGTCGAAAAGCACATAGCTCTGGAAGTGGGTTTGCGGCATGCCCTGGAGCGCGGGCAATTTTTGCTGTATTACCAGCCTCAGGTAGATCTCGCAACGGGCAAGATTATTGGCATGGAGGCATTGATACGGTGGCAGCACCCTGAACGGGGTGTAGTATCCCCGGCAGATTTTATCCCTGTTGCTGAAGAAAGCGGGCTCATTATTCCTATCGGTGAATGGGTTTTGCGGACTGCCTGCGCGCAAGCCAAGGCGTGGCAGGACCAAGGGCTGGCGAATCTCGTCATTGCCGTCAATCTCTCCGCTCTCCAGTTCAAGCAGGGACAGCTTGTTCAGCAAGTTATGGCAGTGCTCGAAGAAACCGGATTGGCTCCACAGTGCCTTGAACTGGAAATCACTGAAAGCCTGCTCATAGACGGCGCCGATTCGGCGGCAGTGTCCACACTGGAAGCGTTGAAAAAACTGGGCGTCACCCTGGCCATGGACGATTTCGGAACCGGCTATTCCTCCTTGAGTTACCTGAAGCGCTTTCCGATCGACAAGCTCAAGATTGATCAGTCATTTATACGCGGGGTTTCTTCTGACCCGGATGATGCATCACTGGTCAGGGCGATCATCGCCATCGCTCGCAGTCTCCGGCTCACGGTGATTGCCGAAGGTGTGGAAACCGAAGGCCATCTCAATTATCTGCGCCGCCACGATTGCGACTCCATGCAGGGGTATTATTTCAGCCGTCCCTTGCCAGCGGATGAGTTCGCCGCTCTGGTCGGGTCTGGCAAAACCCTATCGCTGGCTGAAGAACAGGCTGGGTCGCCACCCACATTGCTCCTGGTGGACGATGACCCGCTTGTGCTTGAAGCCATGGAATTCCAGCTGCGCTGCGAAAACTACCGTATCCTGACGGCGGGCAGCGCTGCCGAGGGTCTGGAATTGCTTGCCCTCAACGAGGTGCAGGTGGTCCTGTCCGACCAGCGTATGCCGGAACTAAGTGGAATCGAGTTCATTTACAAGGTCAGGGGAATCTACCCCAATATCACCTGCATCGTGATGTCCGCAGATGCTGACCTGGAGACGCTGACAGACGCCATTAACTGCGGCGAGATTTTCAAGTTTCTACCCAAGCCGTGGAACAGCGAACTGCTGCGGAAATATATCCGCGATGCTTTCCGGTTGGCGATGAAGCGTAGAAAAGGCTAACCACCTTACGCCCAGAATCTCCCTATGGTTAACGTAATGAAACTCGTGTAGCGATAACCAGCGACTTGCCTGCTTGCTGGTTTAGTCGAATGGCTAGTTGGAACTGGATGAGAGGAAACGGGCAGGGCGGGTTTCATCATCATGGGCGGCGCATTTGCCATATCCGTTATGGTCGAGATCGCAACAATCCGGTTATCGGATTTATCCAAATCTGGTGAGCAGGTTCGCAATTCGGGTCCGCCAAAACGGGGCGGAAATTTCCGCCCCGTTTCTTGCTCCGCCAATTCAGCTTAAAGCATCGGCACGATCATCAGCGCAACGATGTTGATGATCTTGATCAGCGGGTTGACGGCAGGACCGGCGGTGTCCTTGTAGGGGTCGCCGACGGTATCGCCGGTCACCGCCGCCTTGTGCGCCTCGGAACCTTTGCCGCCGTAGTGGCCGTCCTCGATATACTTCTTGGCGTTATCCCATGCGCCGCCGCCGGTGGTCATCGAAATGGCCACGAATAAGCCGGTGACGATGGTGCCCATCAACAGGCCGCCGAGCGCCTTCGGCCCGAGCAGGATGCCGACCAATACCGGAACCAGCACCGGCAGCAGCGACGGCACAATCATTTCCTTGATGGCTGCGGTAGTCAGCATGCCGACTGCGCGCGAATAATCGGGCTTGCCCGTGCCTTCCATGATTCCGGCAATTTCCTTGAACTGGCGGCGCACTTCGACCACTACTGCACCGGCAGCGCGACCGACCGCTTCCATCGCCATGGCAGCGAACAGGAAGGGGATCATGCCGCCGAGAAACAGGCCGATGATGACCATGTGGTCGGAGAGATCGAATTGAACCACTTTTCCAGCCGACTCCAGCGCATGCGTATAGTCGGCGAACAGCACCAGCGCCGCCAGGCCGGCAGAGCCGATGGCATAGCCCTTGGTCACGGCCTTGGTGGTGTTGCCGACGGCGTCGAGCGGATCGGTGACGTTGCGCACTTCTTTCGGCAACCCGGCCATCTCGGCGATGCCGCCCGCGTTGTCGGTGATGGGGCCATATGCGTCAAGCGCGACAATGATGCCGGCCATGGACAGCATACTCGTTGCGGCGATGGCGATGCCATACAGGCCGGCCAGGGAGTAAGATGCCCAGATCGCGATACAGACGGAGATCACCGGCAATGCAGTGGCTTTCATCGAGACGCCGATACCGGCGATGATGTTGGTGGCATGGCCGGTCTGCGAGGCAGCCGCGACGTGCTGTACCGGCGCGAAATCGGTGCCCGTGTAATATTCAGTGATCCACACCAGCGCCGCAGTCAGCACCAGGCCGACGATGGCAGAGCCATAAATCGCCATGCTGCTGATGAATTTTCCTCCTTCCGGGGTGACACCGCTGCCCAGCAGCCAGGTGGTGACCGGGTAGAAGGCGATCAGCGACAGCACACCCGCGACCGCGAGGCCGCGATACAGGGCGTTCATGATTTTGCCGCCCTCATTGGCCTTGACGAAGAAGCAGCCGATGATCGAGGCGATGATCGAGACGCCGCCCAGCACCAGCGGGTAGAGCACCGCATTTTCGCCGATGCTCTTGAACATCAGCGCGCCGAGCAGCATGGTGGCGATGATGGTCACGGCATAGGTTTCGAACAGGTCGGCTGCCATGCCGGCGCAATCACCCACGTTATCGCCCACGTTGTCGGCGATCACCGCCGGGTTGCGTGGATCGTCCTCGGGAATGCCGGCTTCGACCTTGCCTACCAGATCGGCGCCCACATCCGCACCCTTGGTAAAAATGCCGCCGCCAAGACGGGCGAAGATGGAAATCAGCGAGCCGCCGAAAGCGAAGCCGACCAGGGGCTGGATGAGGTGGTGAATATCGGCATCCGCACCCGCACCCGCGCCTGCTTTCAGTGCCGCGTAGTAACCGGCGACACCGAGCAGGCCGAGACCGACCACCAGCATGCCGGTGATCGCACCGCCGCGGAAGGCTACACCAAGCGCCGCAGCGATGCCGCTACGGGCCGCTTCGGCGGTGCGCACGTTGGCGCGCACCGAAACGTTCATGCCGATATAACCGGCAGCGCCGGAAAGCAACGCACCGATGGCAAAACCGATTGCGGTTTTCCAGGAGGATAACGCGATGCCGATTGCCAGGAACAACACAACACCCACTATGCCGATGGTGGTGTATTGCTTGTTCAGGTAAGCGGAAGCGCCTTCCTGAATCGCTGCGGCAATCGCACGCATGCGATCATTACCGCTCGACTTGGCCAAAATCCATTGCGTTGAGACTGCACCATACACGAGCGCCGCAAACGCACATAACAGCGTAAATACCAGAGCACTTGACATTAAAATTCCCCCCTGAAGTTAAGCCAGTCGGTTTCTGATCCGGCGCAAAATTGAACTAAGGCAACAAGAACTAATGCAGCAAGAACTAATGCAACAACGCCAACAATGCTTGGTTATATCTTAAATCCGCCCAGCTTCTTCGGTGCCGCTGTATTTTTCAGCCTGACATACTGTGGCAAGCCGTCTTTATAGGGCGGGTAATCCTCGCCCTTGAGCAGCGGCGCAAGGTAGGTGCGGCATTTTTCGGTGATGCCGAAACCGTCTTTGGTAATGAAGCTGCGCGGCATCATTTTTTCCACATTGGCCACGTTCTTCAGTTGCGCGACGCCAACCTTCCACTTGTAGGGTTTGTCGGAGAGCCGCGCAATGGTGGGCATAACGGCATTCTCGCCCTTCAATGCCAGTTCCACTGCTGCTTTTCCGAGGGCATAAGCCTGCTCGACGTCGGTTTTGGAAGCGATATGGCGCGCGGCGCGTTGCAGATAATCCGCGACTGCCCAGTGGAATTTATAGCCCAGCGCATCCCTGACCATATTGGCCACCACCGGCGCAACGCCGCCCAACTGGGCATGGCCGAAGGCATCGCGCACGCCCTGGTCGGAAAGGAATTTGCCGTCTTCGCCCTTGACGCCTTCCGACACCACCACCGAACAATAGCCATGCTTCTTCACCATAGCATCGACCCTGGCAAGGAATTGCTTCTTATTGAAGGTGATTTCCGGAAACAGAATGATGATGGGCAACTCGCAATCCTTATCCGATGCCAGGCCGCCGGCGGCGGCAATCCAGCCCGCGTGCCGCCCCATTACTTCCACCACGAATACCTTGGTCGAGGTCTTGGCCATGGAGGCCACGTCGAAGCTGGCTTCGCGCACCGACACCGCGATGTATTTCGCGACCGAACCGAAACCGGGGCAGCAGTCGGTGATGGGCAGGTCGTTATCCACGGTCTTGGGTACGTGAATGGCCTGGATCGGGTAGCCCATTTTTTCGGAAATCTGCGAAACCTTGAGGCAGGTGTCGGCGGAATCGCCGCCGCCGTTGTAGAAGAAGTAGCCGATGTTGTGCGCCTTGAACACCTCGATCAGGCGCTCGTACTGCAACCTGTTTTCTTCCAGCCCCTTCAATTTGAAACGGCAGGAGCCGAATGCGCCGGATGGCGTGTGGCGCAGGGCGGCGATGGCCTTGGCGCTATCCTTGCCGGTGTCGATCAAGTCTTCGGTCAGCGCGCCGATGATGCCGTTGCGGCCGGCATAGACCTTGCCGATCTTGTCCTTGTGCTTGCGCGCCGTTTCGATTACCCCGCAGGCCGATGCGTTGATGACCGCCGTCACACCGCCGGATTGTGCATAAAACGCATTCTTCTTCGCCATGTCCTAAGCTCCCTGAAAGATTATTGATTTTATGACTGCCGAGTTTTGCAACTGGTAGAGAATCTTACGCTATTTTTGCCAGCGGATAAACGCTAATCGACAACCGCATAACTATGCAGTAAAACATCAGGGATGGGCTTGTTGCCGGGGGTAGGCCAGTGGCTATAACCAATGGCTAACCCAGTGTCTTTTGCTGGGTTAGCCAGATGACCAGTGGTTTTTACTGTCTTGCCAAAAAATAACCTAAAGAAGGCGCCCTAACTGCGCCAGCCTGCGGCCTCATTCACCCTCGGCGGCGCAAAGGGGAAGGGAAGGCAGGAGGTGTAGCACATGCTATGCCGGTTTGAAGAGAGTGATTTTAATGCGGAGAGAATGTCTGGAAATCCGCACGCCAAAACCAGCCGGTCAAGGATGTCGCTACGAGCGACCACTAATCGGCGCGAAGCCGTTATTGCCGGAAAGTCGAAGAATTAACAGGTCATAAGCGACCGCAACGTGCGCAAACCACCTGCCAATCTTATTGAGCGGCGGCCAAACAACAGGGGTTTGCTTTGGCAGTCTGCCAGATTTAAGCTGCAACGGTCTGCCAGGGCAAGGCTCTCATTTCTCGTTTTGTAAACGAACCACTTCCGCCAGTTCAAGCGCAAGCAAACGCCATAACTTGGGGTCGTGTTCTGCAAGCTTGGTGAAATCCGGTTCACTGATGCTGGCTGTCATTGTGTCCTCGATCGCAACTATAGAAGCCGATCTGGGAGCACTCGGGTCTATAAGCGCCATTTCTCCAACATGTTGGCCCGCAACACGCTGCGCGACTTCGTGCCCGTGCACGACAACCGAAACACGACCGCCAAGTATCAGCAACATATAGTGCGATGCGTCGCCTTCCCTGAAGATGCTGGATCTTGCGGAATACTCGGCAAGGGTGCATTTTTCCGCAATCACAGTTGCAGCTTCTTTATCATCTCTCAGTATCGATTGCTTAAGAAGCTCTTCAACCAAACGCTGCCGTCCTTCTGGCCCCTTGAATTTATTCATTACATTCCCCGGTAAGTTTTTATTATTTAATTCTGTAATTAAGCATATTCCAAGACCATAAGCCGGCCAGAATTACTTCCATTCATTGAGCTGCACCACCCGAGCCCGATGTTTTTATTATACCTTGACCGTCAGTGATGCCCGCTTAAATTAAAGGGTCACACGCTACAATCAAGCTTTGGTACGGGTTTGAAAGCGAATAATGTGGCGCCGGTTTGAACTTGGTCGAGTGGTCATATCCGAGTAAATTTCCAGGGATTATGTTGAAACCAAAGTAACTGGCTACGGGGCTACACCCCGCTTACCCCTCCACCACCTGCACACTCACCCCCAACTCCTTCCACTGCTTCGCTTCTTCCTGCAATGCGTTGTCGGTGAGGGGATTCTGCGCCAGCCAGCCATGATCGAGCGCCAAGTGAAATTTGGTGCCGCTGAAACGTACCTGCATTGCGGGTATCGCAATGTCGCCACGGTTGCGGTAGAACAATGCAGCAAGCCGCAACGCCATGGCAAGGGAAATATCTTCCGGTGAGTTGAGCAGGCCGCGCATCTTGTCCAGGTTCCCGCGATGCGCCAGCGCAAGCAGGCTGAGCCTGTCCTGCTCTTTCTTGGAAAAGCCAGGCATGTCGGCATTCCTGAGAATATAAGAGGTGTGCTTGTGGTAGCCGCTGTGCGCCACGCTGATGCCGGCTTCGTGCAGGCTGGCCACCCATCCTAAAAGTTGCAACGCATTTTCGTCGGCTTGCCCGTCCAGAAACTGGTGCGCGAGCTGCCCGGCAAGTTTGGCCACGCGCTTGGCCTGGCGCATGTCCACGTGGTAGCGGCGCATGAATTGCTGGGTGGTGGCATCGCGCATGTCGTGGTGATGCGAGCGCCCGAGCAGGTCGTACAGCACGCCTTCGCGCAATGCGCCGAGCGCAGGTTGCATCTGTTCGATGCCGAGTTCGCAGAACGCGGCGTACATGATGGCGAAACCGCCGGGCAGCACCGGTATTCGGTCCGGCTTGAGTCCTTGCAGTTCGAGGCGGTTGGCATCGCCTGTTTTGAGCAATTGCGCGCGCAATTGCTCCAGCCCCGCGCGCGTGATGCCGCTGTTGCTGTAACCATTCAATTCGAGGATGTCGCACAACACGCGCGCGCTGCCGGACGAACCCAGCGCAGTGACCCAGTTGCCGCGCGCGAATTCCGCCACGATGGTTTGCAGTTCGTTGCGTGCGGCGAATTCGGCCTGCTTGAGATTGGATTTGCTGATTGCGCCATCGGGGAAATAGCGCAGGCTGTAGCTGACGCAGCCCATGTACAGGCTTTCCAGCTTGTGCGGGTCGAGGCTGCTGCCGATGATGAATTCGGTGGAGCCGCCGCCGATGTCCATCACCAGAAGTTTATCGTCCGACTGCGGCAGGCATTGGGCAACACCGAGGTAAATGAGCCGGGCTTCTTCACGTCCGGCAATGACCTCAATCGGGAAGCCCAGCGCAGCTTCAGCCTGCTGCAAAAAATCACCGGCGTTCTTCGCCACGCGCAGCGAGTTGGTGCCCACCGCGCGCACCGCTTCGCGCGGCAGGCCGCGCAAGCGCTCGCCGAAGCGCTGCAAACAGGCCAGCGCCCGCTGCTGCGCCGGACTGTCGAGGCGCTTGTCTTCGGTCAGCCCGGCGGCCAGGCGCACCGGCTCGCGCAGGCTGTCCAGCATGTAAAGCTGGTCGTTTTCTACACGCGCAATTTGCAGGCGGAAACTGTTGGAACCGAGGTCAACTGCTGCGAGGATGGGTTGATGTTGCACGAAAGGGCTATTCCAGTATTTCGCGTTCGATTTCTTCCACTGTGACATGGCGCACGTCGCGCCCCTTGACCATATACACCACGTACTCGGACATGTTCTTGGCGTGGTCACCGATGCGTTCGATCGCCTTGGCGATGAACAGGATTTCCAGCGCGGTGGAGATGGTGCGCGGGTCTTCCATCATGAAGGTGATGAGATAGCGCATGATGGTGCGGAATTCCTCGTCCACCTGTTCGTCCTGGCGCACCACCTGCGCGGCGCAGGAAAGGTCGAGGCGGGCGAAGGCGTCCAGCGATTTGCGCAGCATGTCCAGCGCCAGTTCGGCGGCGTGTTTGATTTCGTTGTGACGCGGCAGGATCAGGCGCTCTTTCTGCGACAGCAGCTTGGCCATGCGCGCGATCTTTTCCGCCTCGTCGCCAATGCGCTCGAGGTCGGTAATGGTCTTGATCACGGTCATCACCATGCGCAGGTCGCCCGCAGCGGGCTGGCGGCGCGCAATGATCTGGTTGCAGCTCTCGTCGATCTCCACTTCCATCGCGTTGACGCGGTGGTCATCGCCGATGACGCGGTTCATCAACTCTACGTCACCGCTGATCAGCGCTTCGAGGGCAAGCTGGATCTGGCTCTCCACCAGGCCGCCCATTTGCAGCACGCGGGCGCGCACCGCTTCGAGTTCAGCGTCAAACTGTCTGGAGGTATGCTCTGTGTTGGCCATGAAATTTCCTTAATTTATGCGGGCGGTGGATATGCTACCCGCAAGCTGTGACATTTTTATGACAAGCTAACGGACATGGCGGCAGTACCAAAGAAATGAGTGCCACCGTGTCCGTTCCCTCTCTCCTACCTCTCCCCCTCACCCGCAAGGGGTACGCCGTGGTTGTAAGGGGCTGAAGCCCCAACAACACACGCAGGAGGAGGAGAGTGATGTGGTGTCGCTTTGCGACGTTCGTGTTAAATGGCGATGGTTTGCAC
>JAQTOM010000104.1 GCA_028713345.1 Gallionellaceae bacterium
TAGCGTGTATGCATAAGTTGTTGACGATTCTCAATGCAATTATGAAGTCGGGTGAGCCTTGGAATGAAAATCATTTTGTTGCCAAAATCGCTTGACTTGGAACACAGTTGCTTCTCCCTTCGGGGGAAGGGTGGGGATGGGGGAAAGAAACTGTCACCAATTATGGAAACATCAATAAGTAAACAGGCCTGATGATGACCAAGACCACGCACTTCGGTTTCGAGACCGTACCGGAAGAAGAAAAAGCCAAACGCGTCGCGGAGGTATTCAACTCTGTCGCCAGCAAATACGACGTGATGAACGATGTCATGTCGGCCGGCCTGCACCGCCTGTGGAAGCGCTTCGCCATCCAGATCAGCGGCGTGCGCAAAGGTGAGCGCGTGCTGGATGTGGCGGGCGGCTCGGCTGACCTGTCGCGCCAGTTCGCCAAGCGCGTCGGCAGCAGCGGTCAGGTATGGCTCACCGACATCAATAATGCCATGCTGCGCGTGGGGCGCGACCGCATGCTCGACGACGGCCTCGCCATGCCGGTGGCGCAATGCGATGCCGAGCGCCTGCCCTTCCCCTCGAATTATTTCGACTGCGTGAGCATCGCCTTCGGTCTGCGCAACGTCACCGACAAGGATGCCGCACTGCGCGAAATGCAGCGCGTGCTCAAACCCGGCGGCCGCCTGCTGGTGCTGGAGTTTTCCAGGGTGTGGAAGCCGCTGGAGCAACTCTACGACGCCTACTCGTTCAAGCTGCTGCCGAAGATGGGAGAGCTCATCGCCGGTGACGCGGACAGCTATCGCTACCTCGCCGAATCCATCCGCATGCACCCTTCGCAGGAAGAACTCAAGCAAATGATGGAACAGGCGGGCCTGTCGCTGGTCGAATACTTCAACCTCAACGCAGGGGTAGTGGCGTTGCATCGGGGATACAAGCTGTAAGACAGATTCGATCGAAAAGGAAAAGCTCATGAGTTCCTGGGGATGCCCGCACGAACACGACGGCAAATGCGCGCGCGTCAACGATGTGCCATGCGTTGCAGGAATGAAAGGGTGTGTGCTGTTCGGCCGTTTCGTTTGGGCAGACGAGAGCAAGAACCGCCCCAGCGCGGCGCGGCGGGATAACAAGCCGGAACCCTCGCCGGAAGAAGGCGATAGCCGTCACGTACTATCAGATGACCTTCCAAAAAATCCGTAAAACCCGCAATAGTTTCCCTTGCCCCTTTCCCATTCAAATTACACCCCACCCCGCAACAGCGGCCTCGACCTGATCTACCGCGACGAGTCGCTGCTGGTAGTGAACAAGCCTGCCGGGCTGCTGGCGGTGCCGGGGCGCGGGGTGGACAAGCAAGACAATATGGCGAGCCGCGTGCAGTCTGAATTCCCTGATGCACTCATCGTGCATCGCCTGGATATGGCGACTTCCGGCCTGCTGGTGCTGGCTCGCGGTATGGCAATGCACCGCCATCTTTCGCGCCTGTTCCGCGAGCGCCTGGTTAAGAAACGCTATGCGGCGGTGGTGACAGGCAAAGTGGAACCGTCAGCAGGGGAGATCGATCTGCCGCTGATCGGCGACTGGCCAAACCGCCCGAAACAAAAGGTGGACTCATCCATTGGCAAGCCCTCGCTCACGCGCTATCGCCTGCTGGCATATGACGCGCACACGAACACCTCTCGCCTCGAGCTGGAGCCGATCACCGGACGCACCCACCAGTTGCGGGTGCACATGGCGGCCATCGGACGCCCGATTGCGGGAGATGCGCTGTATGGAGGCCAGGAGGCGGAACGGTTGATGCTGCACGCATGTTCGCTGGGTTTTGCCCATCCTCTCTCCGGCGAAATGCTGGGCTTTTCGTGCGAACCGCCATTCTGAATGCAATGCTTGTATGCGCTCTTTGCTATACTCGCACCTGCTTTGTTTAACCCTAACCGTGAGGACATACATGAAACGTTTTTTATTGCTATTGACCATTGCCCTGACCAGCCTTTCCCTGCTTGCCGTGAATGCTGAAGCCAGGCGCTTCGGGGGCGGCGGCAGCATCGGCAAGCAGCGCACCATGAGTCCGCAGCAAACCCAGAAGGCTCCTGCTGCCGCACCTGCACCCGCCCCGGCGCAAGGTGCGACGCCTGCCGCGCCTCCTGCGGGAAATAAGTGGCTCGGCCCGTTGGCCGGCCTGGCAATTGGCGCCGGCCTGGGCGCGATGTTTGCAGGCGGCGGCATGGGCGGCGCAATGGGCAGCATCCTGATGATGCTCCTGGTCGCGGGCGTGGTGGTGTTCCTGATTTCCAGGTTCCGCAGACCGCAAGCGCAGCCTGCCATGCAATACGCAGGCAGTGGCGCACCTTATAGCCAGCCTGAGCCGGTGCAGCAGCCCTACGCGGGCGGCAGTGCTGCGGCTCCGCTAGCCGCAGCCGCCAATATCCCCGCAGATTTCCCGGTGGAGGCTTTCCTGCGCAGCGCCAAGACTTCGTTCATCCGCCTGCAAGCGGCGAACGACCGCAAGGACGTGGATGACATCCGCGAATACACCACGCCGGAAATGTTTGCCGAGATTTCCATGCAGTTGCGGGAGCGCGACAACACGCCGCAGAAAACCGATGTGCTGACCATCAACACCGAGTTGCTGGAAGTGGTCACCGAAAATGATCACTCCATCGCCAGCGTGCGCATGAGCGGCCAGTCGCGTGAGAACAACGGCACACCGGAGAACTTCGACGAAGTGTGGCACGTGCAGAAAAATTTGCGCGATGACAAATCGGTGTGGTTGCTGAGCGGTATCCAGCAAGTCGTTTGACGGCATGCCGAATTAGCCGGTGATCCGGCACGGATTAAACTAAACCACCGTTCGTGCTGAGCATGTCGAAGCACATGAATCCGTACACATTTCGACAGGCTCAATGCGAAAGGATTCATGGATAAAGTGTGCCGAACCTATAGTGATCCGGCACTTAAACAGTATTACTGCCGTCATTCCGGGCTTGACCCGGAATGACGTGATTCATAGTGTTTATTTGCCGGATCTAGCGCGAATGTGAGCCAAGTGATGCGACTGCTACGCCTGCTGAAAATAATCTTTGTGGTGCTGCGCTTCGGGCTGGACGAATTCCTGCTCGCGCACGCGCGCACGCGCTGGCTGCTGGTGCCGCTCAACTTCATATTGTTTTTCCGCGATACTTCCGCGCCGCGTGCGGAGCGGTTGCGCCACGCGCTGGAAACCCTCGGGCCGATCTTCGTCAAGTTCGGGCAACTGCTCTCCACGCGGCGCGACCTGATGCCCGCCGACATCGCCGACGAGCTGGCCAGGCTGCAAGACCAGGTGCCGCCGTTTCCTTCCGCGCAGGCCGTGGCGCTGCTGGAGGCCGCTTACAAAAAGAAACTCGGCGAGGTGTTCCGCAGCTTCGACGAAATACCCGTCGCCAGCGCCTCGGTGGCGCAGGTGCATTTTGCCGTGCTGCCGGACGGGCGCGAGGCCGCGGTGAAAATACTGCGTCCCGGCATCGCGCATATCATCGCGCACGATGTTGCGCTGCTCGACATTTGCGCCGGGCTGGTGGAACGCTGGTGGGCGGACGGCAAGCGGCTCAAGCCGCGCCTGGTGGTGGAAGAATTTGAAAAATATTTGCGCGACGAGCTCGACCTGATGCGCGAAGCCGCCTGCGCCAGCCAGTTGAAGCGCAATTTTGCCGACTCGCAATTGCTGGTCGTGCCGGAAGTTTACTGGGACTGGTGCACCGGCGAGGTGATGGTGATGGAGCGCATGCATGGCATCCCCATCAGCCATGTGGATACCCTGCGCGCGCTGGGCCTGGACATTCCCAGGCTCGCCGCCAATGGCGTGGAAATTTTCTACATGCAGGTATTCCGCGACGGCTTCTTCCATGCCGACATGCACCCCGGTAACGTGCAGGTGGCTGCGGACGGGCGCTACATCGCGCTGGATTTCGGCATCATGGGCACGCTCACCAACACCGACAAACATTACCTCGCGCAGAATTTCATCGCCTTCTTCCGGCGCGATTACCGGCGCGTGGCGGAAGTGCATATCGAATCCGGCTGGGCTCCCGCGAACACGCGGGTGGACGAACTGGAATCCGCCATCCGCGCGGTGTGCGAACCGATCTTCGACAAGCCGCTGCGCGAAGTTTCTTTCGGGCGCGTGCTGCTGCGCCTGTTCCAGACCTCGCGCCGCTTCGGCATCGAAGTCCAGCCGCAACTCGTGCTGCTGCAAAAGACCTTGCTCAACATCGAAGGGCTGGGGCTGCAACTCGACCCCGAACTGGACCTGTGGAAGACCGCCAAACCCTGGCTGGAACGCTGGATGAGCGAACAGGTCGGCTGGCGCGGCTTCCTGGAAAACCTGCATGCCGAAGCGCCACACTACGCCACCCTGCTGCCGCAACTGCCGCGCCTGCTGCACCAGCGCCTGCATGAAAATCCCAACGCACAGATCGAAATCACTTTGCGCGAGATGGTGCTGCAACAGCAACGTCGCAACCAATGGCTGACAGTCATCGCCATCACCTTGCTGGCGGCGTGCGGCTTGTTGCTGCTGCCTCTGGGGTGGGTGGGGTAGGCAAAGCGCTGCCTAAATACCCACTCGTGACCGTTTGAGACTGTGGCCGAGATTGCCGCGTGCTTCCGCTCTTCGGTGCGGATTCAACCCGTCGATGCAACACACTAAACTTTGCGAAAGCGAAAGGAGTGTTGCAGATGAAACGAAGACCTCGCATTCATTACACTGAATCCCAGAAGGCGCTGATG
>JAQTOM010000031.1 GCA_028713345.1 Gallionellaceae bacterium
CTTGATACCTTCGAATGCGGTCGCATCGGGAATCACGCACTGGTATTGCACGAAGCCGCGTTTGCCGTATAGGCGATTCCAGTTGCCGATTGCATCCAGCGGATAAAAATACGGATCGTAGCCGCTCAGGAACGGTTCGCGCTTGCCGCCATCGTGCCGGTAATACAGCGCGTTGAATGCGCCTATGCTCAGCGGATTCAGTGCCCAGGCGGGAAAATTGAAGGGTATCGAGCGTTTGCACTTGTTACCACTGACGGCAGGCTCTCCCCCTTCCCAACCCTTCCCCCGGTGGGAGAAGGGCTTGCCTTCCCTCTCCCCGTGGGGGAGGGATTGAGGGAGGTGGGTTACAGCGCCATTGTCGCACGCCGCCGCATGATGGCCGCACATTGCAACGCCGCGCCCCAGCTGCGCGCCGCTGGCCATGCTGTCTATCCACGCGACCGTGTAGCGGTCATCCGTGGCCGGATTTTGCAGCAACTGGAAAAGCTGCTCGAGATTATCCGCGCGATGATGCCGCACCATCATGCTGGTGCTTGCTATGCGCATGAGCTTGAGCGTCACTTCGCCGATGATGCCGGTCAGCCCCATGCCGCCCACGGTGGCCCAGAATAGTTCCTGATTCCCGGAAGGGGAACAGGCCACGCGGCTGCCATCGGCCAGAATCATCCCAAGAGCCAGAACGTGCTCGCCGAAGGAGCCATCGTGATGATGGTTCTTGCCATGCACGTCCGCCGCCACACAACCGCCCAGCGAAACAAATTTTGTCCCCGGCGTGACCGGCAGAAACCAGCCTTGGGGAACGATTACCTCAAGTATCTCCGCCAGCGTCACCCCGGCCTCGGCGCGCAGGATGCCCTGCTCCGTATCGAATTCCAGCAGGCGGTTGACGCGCCCGGTCAGCAGCACGCGCCCGTTTTCATTCAGCGCCGCATCGCCGTAGCTGCGCCCCTGTCCGCGTACAATCAGGCTGGCGACATTGGGACGAAGATCGGCATAGCGCTCCGGGCGCTCCAGTTCGCAGGTCTGCACCGGATAACGCCCCCAGCCGGAGAGTCGGGTAACCAGCGTAGCCATTTAACGGGCTTCCCCCGGAAAATATTTCTCGCAAAAGTAACAGGGGGCATGCGGGAGAAAATCCGGGATGTGGTAATACTTGTCCTTGATCGGTTTCAGCACGAGCTTCCTGTAGTTGTCGTAATCGAAACCGTAACCTAACACGAAATAAAAAGTTACGCCGCGCAGCGCAAACTGCCTGACCTCCACCCGCTGGAAATAAGGCGCGTACTGCGTCATATCGGGTGCCGATTTTTTAACGACCAGCATGTCGCGCCCGCTGAACTGGTGGAAATCGGTGACGATGTCGTCCTGCCGCGCATAGTGTGAGCCGCCACCGAATACGGAAAAGTTTTTGCCGTAGTGATAGGAGATGATGGCCGCCGAAGTGTAGCCGTCGGAGGCCAGCGCAAATCCCTGCTGTTCATAGGGGCGGATTTTCTCGGCAATCTCATCGTTCCTGAACATGAACACGATGCCGTCATACAGCTTGTTCTGCTTCCAGGTTTCCATCGGCAAGGCGGCGATGACGGCGATGGCGGCGAGGTGCGCGGCGCTGAACCAGGCCATGAACTTGAGCGACTTGAGCAACTCCTCGCGCGACAGGAACAGGTGCAGCAGCAAGTAGAGGAAGGGATAGAACGCCAGCACCCAATGCAGGCCGATGGTTTTTTTCAGTGACAGCGCCGCGAAGGCAGCCAGCGGCAGCAAAAACGCATAGGCAAACAATCTGAACTGGTCGCGCTTGATTTTTTGCCTGAACTCCGCACGATGCTTGAACAGGTAATAGATGACCGGCGGGGTCATCAGGTAAATCTGTGTGCCGAGGAAAATGGCGGCCTTGCCCAGCGAGAGCTGTTCGCCCTCGTTGCGGTTGTAAAGGTTGAACAGGATGTTGTCCCAGCAATGGGTGTAGTTCCAGTAGAGATTGAGCAGCGCGAACGGCAGCGCCGCAAGAAAAAACAGGATGAAGCCCTGAGTTTTTTGCCTGTCCTTGACGGAGAAAATGAAATACGCCAGATAAGCCATTCCCAGCAGCACCGCGAAATACTTCGACAGGAAGGCCATGCCGAACAAGGCGCCGGACAGCGCATACCAGGCCATACTGTTCTTTTGCAGCGCCTTGAACAGCGCGGCGGCAGACAGGAACACAAACAGGATCAGCGGCGTGTCGGTGGTGATCAGCACATTCAAGATATTCAGCGGCGAGACCAGAAATATAATCGCCACCAGCGCCGCCCTGGCTTCGTCATGCGGCTTGAGCAGACGGTAGATACCGAGGCCGATCAGCGTGGAAAGCAGAATGGCAGGCAGGCGCAGGAGCACCTCCGAGCTGCCGAGGTAAAGCAGCAACTGGAGCATCCAGCCCACCATCGGCGGATGATCGTAATAACCGAAATCGGGATGCCGCGCCCAGACGATGAAGTACGCCTCGTCGCCCGACATGGGAATGATCCAGGCGAGAATGAGCTTGATTGCCAGTGTAGCCAGCAACACAAACTTGAATGCAGCTTTCAGGCTCATAGCTCTGTTAGCGGATGTCCACCCGCGCCGCGCCCGCGCGCAACTGGCCAATTACTGCCGCGTGCGCGAATCCCTCGCCATGCAGGCGCTGCACTATGGATAACGCCGCATCGTTGCTGCAAGCAATCAGCAAACCACCGCTGGTTTGCGGGTCGGTCAGCAGGTTGTGCTGCCACTCAGCCAAGGTCGGTGCGAGTTCTACTTCATGGCCGTAGCTCTGCCAGTTGCGTTTGGATGCGCCGGTAACGAAGCCCTGTTGCGCCAGTTGCCGCGCGCTGTTCAGCAGCGGCAGTCGATCGAACGTCACTTCCGCCGTCAGTTGCGAGCCTCGGCAGATGCCGAGCAGATGGCCGAGCAGGCCGAAGCCGGTGACGTCGGTCATGGCATGCACCGCTTCCATCTCCGCCAGCCAGCTTCCGGGAGTGTTGAGTTGCGTGGTGCTGTGCAGCATCTCGGCATAGCCGTCCGCATCCAGCTTGTGTTTTTTCAGCGCCGCGCTCAGGATGCCCACACCCAGGCCTTTGGCGAGGATCAGCACATCGCCGTCGCGCGCCTGGTTGTTGCGCTTGACCTGCGCCGGATGCACCACGCCCAGCGCGACCAGGCCATAGATCGGTTCCGGCGCGTCGATGGAATGTCCGCCTGCGACCGGAATTCCGGCTTGCGCGCACACTGCTGCGCCGCCCGCGAGAATTTCTTTGATGGTCTCCAGCGGCAAGGAATTGATCGGCATGCCGACGATGGCGAGCGCGAGGATGGGCTTGCCGCCCATGGCATATACGTCGGACAGTGCGTTGGTGGCGGCGATGCGCCCGAAGTCGAACGCATCGTCCACGATGGGCATGAAGAAGTCGGTGGTGGCGATGATGGCCTGTTGGTCGTTCAGCCGGTACACCGCCGCATCGTCGCCACTCTCGATGCCGACCAACAAATCGGGGAAGGCTTGCGCCAGCGGAATCCCAGCCAGCATGTCGCGCAACACGCCGGGGGCAATTTTGCAGCCGCAGCCGCCGCCGTGTGAAAGCTCGGTGAGGCGCACACCCATCAGCGCAGGCTTACTCCATTAACCTGCCCGGAGAATCCCGGAAAGGCGCTGGCCACGCCCGCACCGAATTTCTTGGCGAGACGGTCGGCAATGCTCTCGCGGGTGGTGAAGTCCACAATGTCCTCGGCCTTGATCACGTCGCGCGCCACGCTCTCCATGCTGCCCATCTCATCCGCCAGGCCCAGCTCGATGCTCTTCTGTCCGGTCCAGAACAGGCCGCTGAACGTGTCCGGCGTTTCTTTCAGGCGCTTGCCGCGCCCCTGCTTCACCACATCGATGAACTGTTGGTGGATTTCGGCGAGCATGGTTTTGGTGAATTCCTCATGCTTGGGATTGCGCGGCGAGAACGGATCCATGAAGCCCTTGTTTTCGCCCGCCGTCATCAGGCGGCGCTCCACACCCAGCTTTTCCATGGTGCCGGTAAAGCCGAAGCCATCCATCAGCACGCCGATGGAGCCGACCAGGCTGGCCTTGTTCACAAAAATCTTGTCTGCCGCAGCCGCCACGTAATAACCGCCGGAAGCGCACATATCCCCCACCACCGCATACAGCGGAATGTTCGGATACTTGGCGCGCAGGCGGCGGATTTCATCGTTGATATAACCGGCCTGCACCGGGCTGCCGCCGGGGCTGTTGATGCGCAGGATCACCCCTTGCGTACGTTTGTCCTTGAACGCATCCTGCAGGCTGGTAATGATGTTGTCGGCGCTGGCAGCGCTATCCGATGCGATCACGCCGTGCATATCCACCAGCGCGGTGTGCTTGCCGCCCAGCGGCGCTTCCGCCTTGCCGCCCATCCAGCCCATGAACAGGGACAGCAGGACAAACAGATAGACGAACGTCAGCACCTTGAAAAAAATCCCCCAGTGGCGCGCGCGGCGCTGCTCCTGAATGGCCGACATGGCGAGCTTCTCCAGCACGCCGCGTTCCCAGTTGTTGTTTGGTTCAGACATAATGTTTTTCCTCAATCAGACCGCGCAGTATATCAGGCGTACTGTTTAAACCACGCACGCAACCCGGCAAAATCATCCAGCAACGCCAGCGGTTGCAGCTCGCGCAATTGCTCCGCAGGATGCGCACCGTGTGTCATACCCAGCGCATCCACACTGGCATTGCGCGCCATCTGCAGATCATGCGTGGTATCGCCCACCATCAAGACGCGCTCCGGCATTATGCCCAGCTCGTCCATGATCTCCAGCAGCATCGCCGGGTGCGGCTTGGAAAAAGTCTGGTCCGCCGTGCGCGTGGCATGGAAGTATTCCGCCAGCCCGGATGATTGCAGCGCGCGGTTCAGCCCGTTGCGGTTTTTTCCGGTTGCCACCGCCAGCCAGTAGCCTTGCCCATGCAGCTCGACAATGGTTTCACGCGCATCGCCGTACAGCGCAATCGTTCCATCCTGCGCCAGAAAATGCTGGCGGTAACGCGCCACCAGCGGCTCGTACACGGATTCCGGCGCATCCGGCACGGCATGGCGCAACGCCTCGTTCAGCCCCATGCCGATCACATGGCGCGCCGCCTCATCGCTCGGCACCGGCAAATCAAGGTCGCGGCAAGCCGCCTGGATGGAACCCGCGATCACCGCAGTCGAATCCATCACCGTGCCATCCCAGTCAAACACAATCAAATCGTAACGTTTTGCCATCTTGCCCAACCAAAAAATGAGGCGCGGAGTTTACCACTTTGAGTATTTCCTCGTGGCACGCATTGCCAATCTGCTAGCATTGCACGCCATGCAAACCCCCATCCCAAACAACTGGCTGCTGTATTGCCGCCCCGGCTTCGAGCGCGATTGCGTGCAGGAGACCCAGGCCAAACAGATCGAGGCCGCAGCCGACAGCGGCTTCGTCGTGCTGCAAGGCAAGCCGCGCCTGGCTTACGCGCAACTCACTTTTGCGCGCCAGCTCATCCGAGTGCACGGCGAGGTAAAAGAACTGCCGGAACGCGACCGCCTCACTCCCCTGCTCGCCGCCTTGCCCGCCGAACCGCAGCAATTCGGTGCGCTGTGGCTGGAAGTGCCGGACACCAACGCAGGCAAGATACTGTCCGGTTTCACGCGGCGCTTCCAGCCGCTGCTGGAAGCTGCGCTCATCAAGACTGGCCGTCTGGTGGAAGATACGACACTGCCGCGCCTGCATATTTTCTTTCCCAACCAGCAGCGCGCCCTGATCGGCAGCAGCGATCCGCACAACAGCGCGGCGTGGCCGATGGGCATCCTGCGCCAGAAAATGCCGCACGCTGCGCCGAGCCGTTCTTACCTCAAACTGGCCGAGGCATTTGAAATTTTCCTCGGCAGGCAAGAGCAGGAACAATGGCTCAAACCCGGCATGCATGCCGTTGACCTCGGCGCCGCACCCGGCGGCTGGACCTGGCAACTGGCGCAGCGCGGGCTGAAAATCATCGCCGTGGATAACGGCCCGCTGAAAGGCGCGGCGGCGCAACATCCTGCCATCAAGCATCTGCGCCAGGACGGCTTCCGCTATCGCCCGAAACAGCAGGTGGATTGGCTGGTGTGCGACATGGTGGAACAGCCGCAACGCGTTGCCGCGCTGATGGCCGATTGGGTCGCATCCGGCCTGACCTCACGCGCGATTTTTAATCTCAAGCTGCCGATGAAGAAACGCCTGGAAGCCTTGACCAATGCGCTTGATGGAGTGCGCGCAGTGCTGGATGCAAAAGGTATCCGCTATCGCCTGCAAGCCAAACAGCTCTACCACGACCGCGAGGAAGTGACGGTGTTTCTGGCGAAGGTCAAACGGTAGGGCTGCACCAAAAAGTATAATCCCAAGACACGCAACGAACCCGCTACGTTTTGCCCTTCAACAATGATTTGAGATCGGCAAATGGCTGGTGAGTAGCCTGTGATTCCGGCTCGCCGGTCAGCTCGCGTCCAGCCGAATCCAGATACCTGGAGTGTTCGTTGTCGTGGCAGTAGATGCACAACAACTCCCAATTACTGCCGTCAGACGGATTGTTGTCGTGATTGTGATCCTTGTGGTGCACGGTCAATTGCTGCAGGTTGGTGCGGGTGAATTCGCGTGCGCAACGGCCACAAACCCAAGGATAAAGTTTGAGCGCCTGCTCCCGATAGTCCTGCTCACGTAGCTCACGGTTGCGCCGTGCCTCGGCAACAATCCTGTCCAATTTACCCGTGTCCGGTGTTTTGCTCATATGTCATATATCCTTCACCTGAAGCCAGTATTCATAACGTAAAACTCGCAAAGCAAAACACCCCAGTAGCGCTTCACGTATCAAACCAGCGTAATCCTTTGCTCAAGCTTTCGTGCTATCCAGCTTATCCACAAACTTCTGCAACTCCTTCGGCAACGGCGCAGTAAAGCGTAGCGGCTCACCGGTGAGCGGATGGGTCAGTGCAATCGAGTGCGCATGCAAAAACATGCGCTTCAAGCCCTGTTTCGCCAGTGCCTTGTTGAGAGTGAAGTCGCCGTATTTGTCGTCGCCCGCGATGGGAAAGCCGAGGTGCGCGAGGTGCACGCGGATCTGGTGGGTGCGTCCGGTCTTGAGTTGCGCTTCGAGCAGGCTGAATTCCGGCCAGCTTTTTTGCAGGGCGAACACGGTATGCGCGGCCTGCCCGTCCTCGCGCACCATCACGCGCTTCTCGCCGTCCTGGGTGTTGAATTTGTACAGCGGCAACTTGACATGCTGTTTGGCATTCAGCCACTTGCCTGAGACCAGGGTCAGGTAGCGCTTGTCGGTCTTGCCTTCGCGCATCTGTTCGTGCATATTGGTCAGCGCGGAGCGTTTCTTCGCCAGCAGCAGCACGCCGGAGGTTTCGCGGTCGAGGCGGTGCACCAGCTCGAGGAATTTGGCCTGCGGGCGGGCGCTGCGCAGTTGTTCGATGACGCCGAAACTGACGCCGCTGCCGCCATGCACCGCCACGCCGGAGGGTTTATCCACCGCCAGCAGCGCGTCGTCTTCATACAGGATGGGAAATTCCAGCGCGGGGACATAGTCGCGCTCTGGTTGTTCGGCCACGCGCACCGGCGGAATACGCACCAAATCACCGAGTTGCAGACGGCAGGTCTGATCCACGCGCTTCTTGTTCACGCGCACTTCGCCGCTGCGCAGGATGCGGTAGATGTGGCTCTTGGGCACGCCTTTCAGGTGCTTGCACAGGAAATTGTCGATACGCTGGCCGGCACTGCCCTCGTCAATCTCGGCCCAAGTCACAGATTCTTTGCTTAAATCTTTCATTTTGAATATAATCCAGTCAGCGTACATGCACCTTCGTAAACGGGATGTTCATTTTTCCCCGTCGAATCCGAGGCAGGCAGTCAGGCCGCCTACGAAGCAGCAACCGCCCGGTTAACCTCACTCACCGGAAATCAAGCAGTGATGGTAATTGATTTGCGCGCTCAAAGCACCTGTGGAATTTTTTCGTGTCGCCCCCGCAACAAAATTGGCGGCACCTGTTAATTGATGACAAGCTATAACGAGAACCTTATGTTGAACAACCGTCGGAACCGCAACCAATACGCTGTTTGCACGACCCTTATTCACTTTCTCGCACGCGGTTAACCGCGTGTAGCTTTGTCCTGCCCGTGTCAGAGCGCGGGAGGAAATAAAATGAAACGCATGTTATTCAATGCGACACAGCCGGAAGAGCTCCGTGTCGCCATTGTTGACGGTCAGAAACTCATCGACCTCGACATTGAATCAGCCGGTAAAGAGCATCGCAAGAGCAACATTTACAAGGCCGTCATCACCCGCATCGAACCCAGCCTGGAAGCCGCTTTCGTCGAATACGGCGGCACCCGCCACGGTTTCCTGCCGTTCAAGGAAGTATCCCCGCAGTTTTACCAGCCCGGCAGCAGTAACCGCCCCAGCATCAAGGAAGCCTTGCGCGAAGGCCAGGAACTGCTGGTGCAGGTGGAAAAGGACGAGCGCGGCAACAAGGGTGCGGCGTTGACCACTTACATCAGCCTGGCCGGCCGCTACATCGTGCTGATGCCGAACAACCCCAGCGGCGGCGGCGTGTCGCGCCGCATCGAGGGCGAAGACCGCAACGAGTTGCGCGACGTGCTGGCGCAACTCGAAGTGCCGCAGGGCATGAGCATCATCGCGCGCACCGCCGGCATCGGGCGCAACCTGGAAGAGTTACAATGGGATCTCAACTACCTCAAGCAGTTGTGGGATGCCATCGAAGGTGCGGCAGAAACCGAAAAAGCGCCGTCGCTGATCTACCTGGAAAGCAGCCTGGTGGTGCGCGCCATCCGCGATTACTTCAACGCGGAAATCGGCGAAATCCTGGTCGACACCGACGATATTTTCCAGCAGGCGCAATCCTTCATGAGCACGGTGATGCCGAACAACGTCAACCGCATCAAGCGCTATCATGATGACGTGCCGTTGTTCTCGCGCTTCCAGATCGAGCACCAGATCGAGTCGGCGCACACGCGCCAGGTGAACCTGCCCTCGGGCGGCGCGATCGTGATCGACCACACCGAGGCGCTCACCGCCATCGACATCAATTCGGCGCGCGCCACGCGCGGCTCGGACATCGAGACCACCGCGCTCAACACCAACCTGGAAGCTGCCGATGAAATTGCACGCCAGATGCGCCTGCGCGACCTGGGCGGCCTGATCGTGATCGACTTCATCGACATGGAAAGCAGCCGCAACCAGCGCGAGGTGGAAAACCGCCTGCGCGACGCGTTGCACTATGACCGTGCGCGCGTGCAGACCGGCAAGATCTCGCGCTTCGGCCTGCTGGAACTGTCGCGCCAGCGCCTGCAACCCAGCCTGGAAGAAACCAGCTACAGCCCCTGCCCGCGTTGCAGCGGCATCGGCCATATCCGCGGCACCGAATCCTCCGCGTTGCACATCCTGCGCATCATCCAGGAAGAGGCGATGAAGGAACACAGCGCCGCCATCCACGTGCAGGTGCCGGTAGATGTCGCCACCTTCCTGCTGAATGAGAAGCGCGCGGATATCCACCGCATCGAATCGCGCCTGAGAGTGAATATCAAGCTGATCCCCAACACCCATCTGGAAACCCCGCACTACAGCGTGGCGCGTTTACGCCAGGATGACCTGACCAGCGAAAACCTGCAAGCCAGCTACAAGCTGGTGGAAAGTCCGGAAGAAAGCAAGGCAGCCGCAAGCGCCACCACCGCGCAGGAAGCCCGGGCGCAACGCCCGCAGGCTGCGGTGCAGGGTATCACGCCCGCGCAACCGGCTCCCATGCGTGTGGTTGAGACGGCTGCAAAACCTTCCTTCTTCGGCTGGCTGTCCGGCTTATTCAAATCATCGGGCACAGAACAACCTGCCGCAAAACCTGCTGCCGCAAAACCGCGCAACGGCAATCCGCCGCGCCGTGACCGCGACGGCAACCGCCCGGATGGAAACAGACAGAATGGCAACCGCCAGCACAACAAACCGCGCCGCGACCGTGATGAAGCGCAACCACGCGCTGACAAGCCTGTGCAGGCCGCACCCAAGGCGCAGGAGCCGCGTGCCGAACGCCCGCCGCGCCCACCGCGCGTAGCGGTTGAAAAACCAGCCTTGGAAAGTGCCCCGGCAACCGCCGTTGCTGCGACGGAGCAACCGGAAAAGGCTAGCCGTAACGGGCGTAAACGCGGCCGGCGCAGCGGCCAACGCGAGCGCGAACGCCGTGAGCAACAGGTAGCCGAACAGGCAGCGGGCGGCCAGCCTGTGGCTGAAGCAACAGGCGAAATAAAAATGGAAACTCCGCACCACAGCGATACGATGGTGCCGCATGCCAGCCAAGTCGCGGAACAACCTGTGCAGCATCAAGCGCATGTTGCCGACGAGCGCCCACCTGTTGTCGTTCAGCCGTCTGTTGCCGAACTTCCGCCCGTTACCGAACAGCCGCTTGTTGCCGAACGGACAGCAGCACCGATTGCCCAACCCGTGAAAACCGCTCCCGCACCAGTTCAGCCCGGCATACCTGAAGCGCTCAGTACCAGCGGCTTGATCCTGATCGAAACCGATCCAATCAAGCGCGCTACGGTGGCATCCGCCCCCACAGCCGAAGCAACGCCACCTGCACCGCGCCGCCGCTCGCGTCCGCGCGAGGTTTACAATATGGAAAGCAGCGAGCCGCTGGTACAGATCGAAACGCAACACACGCCGAACTGACTATCGCGGTTTACACAATTGAAGACCGCGCCCCATCATCACACAATGAAATTGGGAAAGTGAAAATATTGCCACGCCATTCCCGCGAAAGCGGGAATGGCGTGGGTTATGCAAAATGTATTTTTATCTTGCTGGATTCCCGCTTTCTCTGGAATGACAGCATATGCGTCACGAATTATGATAAGGATCAATAGCCAGGAAATTTGTTAATTGACGTATTCTTTCATTGAGCTGTACGTATCTATTACTGATAAGGAGAAGTGCAAATGAAAAATATCCGGTTGCAATCTAACAAATTGATTCTTGCCGTTACAGTCGGACTGCTGGGTGCAGGCAGTGCTTACGCACTTGAACCCTTGCCGGACAAGGTGCAATGTCCAAGCGACAACCCGGCAAGTGCGGCAAAAGTTGAACTGGGCAAGCAGCTTTTTTTCGACCCGCGCCTGTCCAGGGATGGTACGGTGTCCTGCAATTCATGCCACGACGTGCATGGCAGCGGCACCGATAACCGCCCCGTATCAATCGGCGTGGGTGGCAAGGCGGGCGGACGTAGCGCCCCGACCGTCTGGAATGCTGCCTTCCTGAGCGTCCAGTTCTGGGATGGCAGGGCTGCCAGCCTGGAAGACCAAGCCAAAGGGCCGATCCTGAATCCGGTTGAGATGGCCATGCCAAACGAGAAAGCGGTCGTCGACCGCATCTCCTCCATCCCCGGCTATCCGCAGCAATTTGCCAAGGCGTTTGGCGAAAAGACTCCTGTCACTTACGGCAACATTGCCAAGGCCATTGCCGCGTATGAGCGCACCCTGATTACCCCCAACAGCCCCTTCGACCGCTATCTGAAGGGTGATAAAAAATCCCTCTCCTCCCCGGCCAAACGCGGCATGGATCTCGTGCAGTCGCTGGGCTGCACCACCTGCCACAACGGAGAAAATTTCTCTGGCCCGAAACTTCCGCAGGGCCAAGGGTTCTTCATGCGCTTCCCCACCTACGCTGGCAGCGAATATGAAAAAAAATACAACCTGACCGCCGACCTGGGACGTTATGAAACAACCAAGAAAGACGAAGACAAGAACATGTGGCGCGTGCCGACCTGGAGGAACGTGGCGCTGACTGCGCCCTACTTCCATAATGGATCGGTAAAAACCCTGGATGAAGCCGTCAGGGTGATGGCCAGGACACAGCTCAACAAGACGCTGAAGGATGATGAAGTGACCGACATCGTTTCCTTCCTGGATTCCCTGACAGGTGAATTCCCGAAGCAATCCATGCCACGGTTGCCGATGACGCCCAACCGCACAACCATCGAAGAGTAGCAACATGCTCGCCAAACCAGCTCGCTTTGCTGCGGATTTTTGTACGATCCAAAACTAAAACTGGAATGACGCCCGATAGAAAGCCATAGAAAAACCGTGCGGTGCAAGCCGCGCGGTTTTTTGTTGATAATGCCGCCCTCGCCCAAAACTATTTCCTGCTGCGGAATGCGTTTAGCAGCAATGCCAGCGTAGCCGCCCAGAACAGTAAGACAACCCACAACTGCACCTTCATCGAAGTTGACCACTCCGCACTCTTGTTAGTCCGGTTGGCCGCAACCGGCGCAATTTGAATGTCATTGCCATCCGGCAGCACCAGATAGCCAACTTGGCCAAGCCCGGTTGGGCGGTATGGCGCAGTAATAGTGCAATCGGCGGACGGCATCAACCCGAGCGTTTTCACCCGGTTGCACGTCCCTGCATCCAGATGCAGCTCATAATAATCCGAGATATGTGCAGAAACATTCCAGACAAAAAGAAAACCGATAAACAGGCAGGCAATCGCAGCAATTATTTTTTTATCGTCATGCTTTTCACGATACCCCATTTGCGCCTCCCGGTGAAGAAACACCCGCGCCTGCATTCCGCCTTCTCCATCGTCCGGCGTTAAGGTGAACGTGCTTCGGCCTTGTCGCTCCCGCAGATTAAATATCGCTTCCTTATATGTTGCAATAGCCCTTCCGCCGCATCCTCCACCATATCCAGCACACGCTCGAACCCATCCGCGCCGCCGTAATATGGGTCGGGTACTTCGCGTTGACTGTGGCGGCTGGCGAATTCCAGAAACAGTCCGAGACGGCCTGCCGCATCGCTCGGGCGCAGCCGCTGCAAGATCGCGAGATTGTCACAGTCCATCGCCAGCACATAATCGAAGCGGGTAAAGTCCGGGAGTTCAACCTGCCGCCCGCGCAAGGCGCTCATGTCATAACCACGCTGCAATGCCGCGTGCTGCGCGCGCATGTCCGGCGGGTTGCCGACGTGGTAATCATGCGTACCCGCCGAGTCGATCAAAATATGCTGCGCCAGTCCCGCTTCCTCAACGCATGCCCGGAACACCGCTTCAGCGGTGGGTGAGCGGCAGATATTGCCCATGCAGCAAAAAAGAACTGATATTTTTTTCATCTGGTTCGAATTATTAGTGCTCTTGGATTCAATTTTATGCGTGTTCTAATTTGAAGAGTATCCCAATTGTAAATATTCAAGCAATCACACTGCGAGTTGCCTCAAGATATAAAGATTACCGAAGTGGTTCTTGCCGCAAAGCTCGACAACTCACCGGAGGTGGCCTATGCTGGCAGCATGAACTCCATCACCATGCATATATCGGCGCTTGGCTTCTTTTGCTTGGTGCGTGCGCATCATCCTCATACAGGGGCTGGACATGAACCGGGTTGCCGATGTGCTGGCTACATGTTCACCAGTTACCGATGATGACAGGTGGTCAAAGGAATTCAGGATATCTTCCCTGCGGGTGAACCAGCCAAACTGAGCCGACTGGATGGCGTTGCATATACACAAAGTAACCTCTGATCAAACCTCGGTAGCATGACACGATGAACATCAAACTGTTGCTCACCAGCCGCTGGCGCCAGGCTTTCGCTTCATTTTCCGCGCTGCTTGCCCGGCGCTGGAAAAACAGTTTTTATCTCTACCTTGCGGCGCTTTTCACCCTGCTGGCGTTAGCCGATGCTGCCTTCCTGCACGTCACCGCCGAGATGCGCCAGGGTGCTTTCGATATGATGGTGCGCTACCGCATTGTCGTACCCAAGCCGGATCCGGAAATCATCATCGTTGACATCAACGAAGCCAGCCTCGCCGCGATGTCCAAGGATTACGGGCGCTGGCCGTGGCCGCGCCAGGTGCTCGGCGAGTTTCTCGAGCAAATTGAAAAACAGCAGCCGAAGGCTGTGGTGTTCGACATCCTGTTCAGCGATGCCGACGTGTACAACCCGGACAGCGACGCCTATTTCGAGGCCGCCATCGCATCTACCACCAACACTTTTTTCCCCATGTTGCGGCTCGACCCTTCGAGTGACGGTTTAAGCAAGGTGAAGCCCTCCATGATTCCCGGCGTAGAACCCTTGTCACCGGAAGCGCAAAAGGATGCCACCGTTGCCGTGGTGCTGCCGCATTTTCAGGCGGCGCTGGATGGCGGGCGCCTCGGGTTGCACAACATTTACCCCGATGTTGACGGCACTGCGCGCCAATACCCGGTTTATCGCGACGATTACGGCTGGAAGCTGCCTTCCCTGCCGGCGCGGCTGGCGCGCGCCTCGGGCTGGGGCGAACCCGCTGTGCCGCGCATCCTGCTTAATTGGCGCGGCAAGCCATTCTCCTACCGCTATGTCAGTTTCAGCGATGTGTTTGCCGACATGGGCAGCAAGAACAAAAAGCGCCCGCAAGATGAGTTTAAAAATAAAATTGTCATCATCGGCTCGACCGCCCCCAGCCTGTTTGACATCAAGCCCACACCGCTGAGCCAGATGCATCCCGGCGTGGAAATTCTCGCGACCGCAGTGGATAACATGAAGCACGGCGACTACCTGCGCTTTCCCGAGGCGCGCATACCCTACCTGCTGCTCACCCTTGCCATGGTATGGCTCACCGCACTGGGCTTCTACCGCGATGTCAGGCGCTGGCAGATAGACCGCATGTTCGGATTGTCACAATTTATACTGATCGGCATTTCCTATGCCAGCATCAACTTTACCAACACCTACATTAACCTCACCGGGCCGGTGACAGTGGCGCTGGCCTACTTTTCCATTGCGCGCATCTACTCTGCCGCCACCGGGAAAGCGCTGGAACAGAACATGGTGCGCACCTCCTTCGAGCGTGGCGGCAATTTGCGCGCAACACTGCTGCTGATCCGCCTCGACGCCACCAAGAACCTCACGACCGACGCGATGCTGGAAAAAATCCGCTATGGCCTTTCCAAAGCCGGCAAGGAACCGAAGAGCATAGAAATACTGAAGGGCGCCCAAAAGGGCCTTTGGGATTTACTTGAAAAAACTTTTGCGGTTTCCTGGGTGGTGGCTGCGGAAGACACCGAGGGAGCGGCGCGCGTGGCAAAGGATGCCGAAGCGGTGCTCGCCGCGTTACCGCTGCTGTTGCGCAAACACCTCGCCCATGCCGATAATGCGGCAAGCTGGTTCATGCATCATGGAATGATTTCCGGTGGCGAAGCGGCACATGCCAGCTGGCGCATAATGTTTGCCGAGACTCTGCTGCGCTGGGAAGAACAACTACATAAGGAGGCAACATGAATCTGGTTAAAACCGTGTTAGTGGCATTGGCACTGGCGCTCATGCACCCGTTATGGGCAGCGGAAACAGGCACGGCCCTCAAGGCCGATGAAATCAAGGCCGAGCCATTCCGCGATGCCGGAACGGTAGCCACGCTGTCTGCCGGTGACAAGGTGGAAATCCTCAAGAAGGATGGCGGCTGGCTACGCGTGAAAAGTGCCAGCGGCAGTGGCTGGGTGCGGATGTTGAGCATCCGCAAGGGCGCGGCGCGCAAGGGTTCAGGTGAGGCCGCCGGGCTGCTGGGAGTAGCGTCGGGACGCGCGGGAACGGGCAAAGTTGTCGCCACTACCGGCGTCCGCGGGCTGAATGAGGAAGAATTGAAATCTGCCAAGTTCGACGAATCCGAACTGAAGCTTGCCGAATCCTATGCCACAGGACGGCCGGAAGCACAGAAATTTGCCGCCCAGGGCAAACTCGCCGCACGCAAGTTCGACTACCTTCCCGATGCAGAATAAGGAATATCACATGAAGACAATGACGAAATGGCTGCTGGCTACAGGATTCGCGCTTGCCTGCGGCGCGGCCTGGAGCTTCGATTTTGAGCAGGAACTCAAAAAAACGCTCAAGGAAAATGTGCAGCAACAAGGCGCAGCCAAGTCCGGCAACGCACCGGCTAATGTGTGGTCCGGGCTTGCTGGCACTTCACAGGAAGATGAGATCGCCATCGGCAGGCAAATCTCCGGAAACCTGCTTGGTGCATCCCATCTGGTCAAGGATGCGCGCCTGCAAAAATACGTCAATAATGTCGGGCGCTGGGTGGCGAGCCAGAGCGAGCGCCCCGACCTGCCCTGGCATTTCGGCGTGATCGAATCGAATGACATCAACGCCTTCGCCGCGCCCGGCGGATATGTTTTCGTCACGCGCGGGCTGTACCGGCAATTGCAAAATGAGGCAGAACTGGCGGGGGTGCTGGCGCATGAAATCGGCCACGTCATCCGCCAGCACCACCTGAAAATCCTGAAGCAAAGCCAGTTGCTGGATCTGGGCGGCAAGCTGCTCGCCAAGCAAATCGGCGGTAATGACAAGGCGCAGAAGCTGATCGGCAGCGGCGCAGAAGTGGTGGCGCGCTCGCTCGACAAGAATGCAGAATTCGAGGCTGACCGGATCGGCGTGGTATTGTCCGCGCGTGCCGGTTACGATGCTTTTGCCTTGCCCGAAGTGCTGCAGAAAATCGGCCATTTCGCCAAAGATGACGGCAGTGTGGCGCTGTTGTTCAAAACCCATCCCCACCCTGACGATCGCCTGAACAAGCTTGGCCTGGCCATGAACGACCGCTTCGACAGCGTGAAAGGACAATCGCTGGCATCGAGATACTACCGTATCAAGCCTTAACTGATCACCGAAACAGTACCAAACCCAAATTGAATACACCTAAAACACACCATGACCAACGCCGACCCGATTGAACTGGACAAATTCAGCCAACTTGCCCACCACTGGTGGGATCCTAACAGCGAGTTCAAGCCGCTGCACGACATTAACCCGTTGCGCCTGGACTACATCAACCGCATCGCGCCGCTGTCCGGCAAGACCGTGCTGGATGTCGGTTGCGGCGGCGGCATTCTGGCCGAAGGCATGGCCGCACTTGGCGCGCACGTCACCGGCATCGACCTGGGCGACAAGGCCCTGCAAGTCGCCAGGCTGCACTTGCTGGAAAGCGGGCTTAAGGTGGACTACCGCAACATCGCTGTGGAAAGCCTGGCCGCAGAACAGCCGGGGCACTATGATGTGGTGACCTGCATGGAACTGCTCGAACATGTACCCGATCCGGGCAGCACCGTGCGCGCCTGCGCGCAACTGGCCAAGCCGGGCGGTCATGTGTTCTTCTCCACCCTCAACCGCAACGCCAAATCCTACCTGCTCGCCGTGGTCGGCGCCGAGTACCTGCTCAAGCTGCTGCCGCGCGGCACGCATGATTTCGATAAATTCATCAAGCCTTCCGAACTTGCGCAGTTTTGCCGCAATGCGGGGCTGAGCGTGAACGACATCAGCGGCATGAGCTACAACCCGCTGAGTAAAATCTACTCGCTGGGTAAAGATACGGGCGTGAATTACTTGTTTGCCTGCCATCGTGATTGAAGCGGTTTTATTCGACCTCGACGGCACCTTTGCGGACACCGCGCCGGATCTGGCTGCCGCCCTCAATTACGTGCGCGACCAGCGCGGGTTGCCGCCGCTACCGCTGGAGATTGTCCGTCCACAGGCGTCAAATGGCGCGCGCGGCCTGCTCAAGCTGGGTTTTGACATCGAGCCGGAAGCGCCGGACTTCGCCGCCCTGCGCGATTCTTTCCTGGATTATTACGCCACCCATATCTGCGTGCATACCGCACTGTTTCCGGAAATGGCGCAACTGGTCGAAACGCTGGAACAGCAAGGCTTGCCGTGGGGTATTGTCACCAACAAGCCGCATCGCTTCACCCTCCCGCTGATGCAGGCGTTGGGCTACGCGCAACGTGCCAGTTGCCTGATCAGCGGCGACACCTGCGCGCGCGCCAAGCCCTATCCCGACCCGCTGTTCAAGGCCAGCGAATTACTGAATATCGCGCCGCAAAGCTGCCTGTATCTGGGTGATGACCAGCGCGACATGGCAGCGGCACAGGCCGCAGGAATGCGCGGCGTCATCGCACGCTACGGATACATTGACGCACAAGCCGACTTGGAGAGCTGGCATGCTGATGGCAGCATAGATTCTCCCGGGGCATTGCTGAACTGCATATAGCCATGGATTTGAGTGCATCATGGCTGGCAAAATGACCACTTGACTATAATGACCAATGTACACGGCGAAAACAAACCACTTGAGTCAGTCAGCGAGTGTCTTAAAAAATTGTGCCGCCACCCACGCCTGCCCCAGCGCAATGGCCGTATCACCCGGCTGAATCAGCTTTGCCGTGAGGGTTTTCAAGCCGGCACCTTCAAGCCGCTCTCGTAAACCTGCCGATAACAGTTTATTGAAAAAGCATCCGCCGCCGCAGGCAAGCATCTTTATCCCGGTTTGTTGCACCGCCTGCACCACCCAGTCAGTGAGCGCGGCGATCAGCGTGGCATGAAAGACCGCCGCGCCTCGTTCCGCATCTGCCGTGTCGGCAAGGTGCGCAAATAGCGGCAGCAAACCCAGTTGCCCGTTTTTATCGATCTGCCAGCCGTTTGTTAATGCCTGCGGCATGCCATGTGTGCTGACATAGCGCGTGGCCGCCCGTTCCAGTGCGATGGCGGCCTGTGCTTCAAATTCCATTTTGTGGCACAAATCGAGCAATCCTGCCGCTGCGTCAAAGACGCGCCCCGTGCTTGAGGTCAGCGGGCAGTTCAGGCCGCGTTGCAGCATTGTCGCCACCGTTGCTGCCGCCGGTTGATCGGCAAAGCGCCGTGCAATCTCGCTGTTGCGTCCCAGCCCGTGCAGCACCGCCGCCGCCATGCGCCAAGGTTCGCGTGCCGCGCGGTCGCCACCCGGCAGCGGCAGCGGGCGCAAATGGCCCAGGCGCTGGAACTCTGCCCCCGCTACGCGCAGCAATTCGCCGCCCCACGCATTGCCGTCGGCGCCTAGACCGATGCCATCCAATGCCAGGCCAAGCACCGGTTCCTCGATGCCATGCTCGGCAGCCAGCGCGGCGATGTGGGCGTGATGATGCTGCGCGGCTATGAGCGGTACATCCAGTTCTGCCGCAAGCTGCCCGGCAAAACGGGTCGAATGGAAATCCGGATGCAGGTCATGCGCGATGGCAACCGGTTTTTCTCCCAGTCTAGCCAGCAGCATGCGGGCCGTCTGTTCATGAGCGCGGCAGGCATCCGGCATGTCGAGATCACCCACGGTTTTGCTGACGAATGCCTGACTCCCTGATGTGACGCAGAGCGTGTTCTTGAACCACGCACCCATCGCCAGCACCGGCTTGACTGCGTGTGGCAGTTGGATTGTGCAATCGACATATTCGCTCAGTGGCTGTGGTGCTGTCATGTTGCCGAGGGTTGAGATAATACTTCCTGCCGCGCATGTGCCAGCCATGCCAGCCACTCATCCATGCCTTTCCCGCTGGTTGCCGAGATACGGATTATTTCGATATCCGGATTGACGCGGCGGGCATGGCTCTCGGCGAGTTCAGCATCAAAAGACAGGTGCGGCAGCAGGTCGCATTTGTTCAGCAGCATGAGCCGCGCGGCACGGAACATATCGGGATACTTGAGCGGCTTGTCTTCGCCTTCCGTCACCGACAAGATGACGACCTTGGCCGCCTCCCCCAGATCGAATGCGGCGGGGCACACCAGATTGCCGACATTCTCGATGAACAGCAGCGCACCTTCAGGCAGTGCCAAACGCTCCAGCGCGTGGCCGACCATATTGGCATCGAGGTGGCATCCCTTGCCGGTATTGATCTGGATGGCCTGCACGCCGGTGGCACGGATGCGCTCCGCATCGTTGTCCGTCTGCTGGTCGCCCTCGATCACTGCCATCGGCATCCGCCCCTTGAGCGCCGACAAGGCGCGCACCAGCAGCGTAGTCTTGCCGGAGCCGGGACTGGAAACCAGATTGAGCGCGAGCATGCGCCGTGCTGCGAAGAAGGCGCGGTTGCCTGCAGCTAATGCATCATTCCTGGCGAGCAGATCACGTTCGACCTGGATGGTGCGCAACTCAGCCGCATCCCGGGTATGGTGATGTGTACGCACTGTTGCAGGTGCAGCGTGCGTCTCGGGCGGTGCAATTGATTGCCCGTGCGGTCGGTAGGCAATTGTTCCATGCGCATGCCGGCGCAAGGGGCGCTTGCCGCCTATCAGCACATCGTGACTACCGCAACCGCAAGTGGTGCACATGAATTTGTTATCTCGTTTGTAGTAGTTGAGATTTTAACGGTTAAACAATGCCTGGTTCGAGTTACCGCCATGCGCCCTTATTATAAAGCTTTGCATAATGGCACTTGGCTGCCGGATCAATAGCCGGAAATCAGCACAGTCACTTGCGTCCGTCTTAGAAGCTTTTTGAAATCGGCGTCGAATGTGACAAGGTGCTCGCCGAGTTGAATCACTGCCGCCGCGAGCCATGTGTCAGGAACATCGTTGGCGGCCAGCTTCTTCTCTATGCATAGTTGGCGCAGCATTGGCCACTCCGCCCCAAGAGAAGGCATCTCGACGCCCGGCACTGAAAAAAGCGCGTCCAGAAATCCCACTGCGTCTTCCACGGGCGTTGGATGAACGAATATCCTGGAATTTGTGACCAGCCGCAAGAAACCGGCAACAACCATTGGCACCAACTTCATGCTGGCTCCATCTGCACAAGCCGCAATGGCTTCATCCAGGCACGCATGGCTGTTTTGTGGTGAGGATGATCGCTACGCGACGCTGCAACAAGCAAATTGACATCAGGTATCATCGTCAGCGGCATCCAGCATTGCTTTATTGCTGATTGGGTTTACACCAGCAACCAACCCCCGCGCCCTTTGAAAACCGGAATCTTTGGTTTGCTTACCCCGGTTGCGGTATGGGAAGATCGAAGGCGGAGTTGCAGCCCTTCCTCGATCAGTCGCGCCAGGCTGGTCCGTTGCCGCGCGGCCAGCGCCTTGGCATTGGCCAGCAGTGAATCATTGATGTCGAGGGTGGTCTTCACGGGGCGACGGTACAGATTTCTGTATAATGTGTCAATGATGAGCCCCTTCACAATATGCCGGTTTTAAGCCTTGACGCTCATGGC